>JBOGJY010000305.1:0-10820 GCA_050745325.1 Terriglobia bacterium | reverse complement strand
GGTTGTAGGTTTCAAGCGCGTTCACAGGGTTGAGGTTGCACCGGGTACGATGGTTATTGGCAAAGACTTCAAGCCAGTTGTGAACGCCGCCCATCACGAGCTCGGTGGAAAAGATGTCGGCCACCGTACCGTCGCTGAAGGTGACGTGCGCCTGGCTATAATCCTCGATATCGTCGTAGCTGGTGCGGAGGAATCCGGCGTCGCGGTAGTTCTTGAGCCGCGTGATTTCGTGCGTGCGCGCGCTGACGGTGGCCGGGCGCACTGGCTTGCCATCATGCGCTTCGCCTTCGGAACGCTTAAGGCTGAGCGCAGCCGTCAGCGGGTGGCAGGCCTTGCCCACCATCGAGCCGCCGCCCGAGAACTTCCACATGCCATAATAGGGCGAGTGCGAGCCGCTGTGTGATTCATCGCCGATGATCCACAGAATCTGGCCGCCGCTTTTCACCAGGATTTCCCGCTCCTTCTGGATCGCCGGAGCGTATACCCAGTTTTCGGCATAGCAAACGATCTTCCTCGCTTCCTGCGCCGCATCGAGAATGCGACCGCAGCTTGCCAGCGCCTCTTTCAGCATGATCTCTTTGGGGAATTGATTGCCCCGGAAATCGCCCGTTCCAGGCCCGTAATAGCCGGTGAAAGGCTTTTCGATAATCACGTGCTTGCCGCGCCGGAGCGCTTCGACGGCGAGCTTTTCGTGCAGCGACCCCGGCGCGCAGATGTCGATCAAGTCCGAAGCGTCGCAGAGCGCGGCGAAAGAATCGAAAGCCTTCACGCCGTGCGCGCACGCAAAGGCTTCGCGCGAGCCGGGCGAGGCCGATGTGACGCCGATAATTTCGACGGGCGCGTTATAGACCTTCTGATAGCTGTTCCAATGAAATTCGGCGGCAAACCGCGCCCCGGCAATGCCGACGCGAACAGGATCACTCATGCAGCGGCTCCTTGATTATGAAATGTTGCGGCGCCGCTGACTGCCTGACGTGCTTTAAGCGGAACCGCAAACGAAGCATTTTATCCTATCTCAATTAGCAGTTCAGCGCAGCAAGGGAGTATGATGTAAATCGGACATTTGATCGTGTTCCGGATCCTTAACCCTAATATCTTGAAAAGAGAAATGCCTTGCCGGAAGAGAGATTAAAGCTAGCTGTATTTATTGATTTTGACAACATTCAGATCGGCGTAAAAGACACGCTGAACAGGGAATTTGACGTCTCGCTGGTTCTCGAATCGCTCAAGGAGCGCGGTGAAGTCGTGGCCAAGGTCGCCTACGGCGATTGGTCGCGGGCGGGCGATATGAGCCGCCAGATGACGCAGCACGCGATCCAAATGGTGCAGCGGAGCGTGACGCCGCGCGGCGACAAGAACGGCGCAGACATCAACCTGGCATTGGATGCGCTGGAGATGGCCTTCACCCGTCATCACATTAACGCCTTCGCTATCGTGGGGGGTGACAGCGATTTTATGGCGTTGGTCGAGAAGCTCAAGCAATTCGATAAGCAGGTTTTCGTCATTGGCGGCCGCGCCTTCACCAGCAACATCCTGCAGCGGAACTGCACGGAATTCATCGCTTACGAAAACCTGCTGAGGAGCGAATCGGGCCGCGGGCGTTCATCGCGGCGGGGCGATCAGCCCACCCGCCCGGCCACCGAATCGCGCACGCTTTCTGAGGCCCTCCCCAACATTCAGCGCGCGCTGCAGATTCTTGCGGACCGCGGCGTCGCTCCGCAGCTCGGCTTGCTGAAAAGCACTCTGCTGCAACTGGATTCCACCTTCACCGAGCGCGACTACGGCGCCGGATCGTTCCTCGAATTCATGCAGAAGGTGGAGCGCGAGGGCTTTGCCCACCTGCGCAGGACAGAGCGCGGTTATCTGGTGGAAATCTCCGAGATCTCGAGCGAAGGGAAGGTTGCCGCGCTTGCGCCGGAATCCGCCGCGGAAATTGAGACCGCCGAAGCCGCTGAGACGCCGGAAAGCAAGCCTGAAGGCGATCTCGTGGAAGCCGCCACTCCTAATCCGGAAGCGCTCGAGTTGTTGCGCCGGGCGCTCGCCTCTGCGGTGGAAAAGGCGCCCGGGCGTCCCCTCTATCTGCGCCAGGTCCGGCAGCGCCTGCGCGCCTTGGAAGCCGATTTCGACGAGCGGCGCTATGGCTACCGAGGAACACTCGACCTTCTTCATCACGGCCAGCGTGAGGGCTGGCTGAAGCTGCAGCGGGACCATAAGGGAATCTGGCGGATTCATCCACTGACGGCGGCTCCGCAACCCGCCGCTGCTTCTGGAGCTGAGACGCCGCCGGAAACTGAGCCCATCACCGTCATCGAAAGTGTTGACGTAACGCTACCTTCTGGGTCCGCTGAGTCCGATGGGGATGTTGTGGCTTCGGAAGCGATCGAGACGTTTTCGGTTGTGGAAGATACTATGGATACGGCTTCGCCGGTTGCTGAATCGCCCGCGGAACCTACGCCCGGGCGCAAGGCGCGCAAGCCGCGCGCCCCGCGGGGATCAAGCAAGCCCGCCCGCCGCAAGCCTCCGGCCCGCAAAAAACCAGCGGGAACCGAAGAGGCGTGAGCATCAAAACCTACCTATGTCTGGCATCATCGGCTACATTGGCAACAAGCGGGTCGTGCCTGTCTTGATCGAAGGCTTGCACCGGCTGCAATACCGGGGCTACGACTCGGCCGGACTCGCGGTGATCAAGGACGGAGTGCTTGAAGTCCGGCGCGCTACCGGGAAGCTGCGCAACCTTGAGGAAGTGATCCGGCAGCACCCGCTCGATGGCTCCTACGGCGTTGGCCACACACGCTGGGCCACGCACGGCGCGCCTACGGTGGAGAACGCGCATCCGCTCAGCGACTGCCACGGCACCGTGGTTGTGGTCCACAACGGCATTATCGAGAACTATGAAGAACTGAAGCGCGAGCTCGCGGCTGAGGAGCACGCGTTTGCCACCCGAACGGATACCGAGGTTATTGCTCATCTGGTCGAAAAATATCTTACGGCGTCTCCTGAGAACGGCGGCAAACCGGCGGGTCTTGAGGATGCGGTTCGCGCGGCGGTTCACCGGCTGAAGGGCTCCTTTGCGCTGGCCATCATTTCGACAAAGGATCTGAATAAAATTGTGGCTGCGCGTCAGGGCCCCCCTGCCGTGGTCGGCCTCGGCAAGGATGAATACTTTGTGGCGAGTGACGTTCCCGCCATCGTTTACCACACGCGCGACATTTTTTTTCTGGCAGACGGCAACATTGCGGTGCTGACGCCCGAAGGAGTCCGGCTCACGGATTTCGAGGGATCGCCCGTCAACCGCCGCGTGCAGCACGTCACCTGGGATCCGATTCTCGCCGAAAAAGGCGGCTTCCGGCATTTCATGCTGAAGGAAATTTACGAACAGCCTCGCGCCGTGCGCGACACGATGCTCGGGCGGATTTTTCCCGAAACCGGCCAGGTGCTTCTTGATGAGATGGAGATTTCGGAGGACGACTTCCGGAACTTCCGTGAAATCAAGCTGGTTGCCGCGGGAACCTCGCGCCACGCCGCGCTCGCGGGCAAGGTGCTGATCGAAAAGCTTGCCCGCGTGCCAGTGGAGGTAGACTACGCTTCAGAATTCCGCTACCGCGATCCGATTGTCGACCCGCGCACGCTGACCATTGTGGTCACGCAATCCGGCGAAACGGCCGACACGCTTGCAGGCCAGCGCGAGGCTGAAGCCAAGGGGTCGCGGACGCTCGCCATTTGCAACGTGCTCGGCAGCATGGCGCCGCGCGAGGCTCACGGGGCGATCTATACGCACGCGGGGCCTGAGATTGCCGTCGGCTCGACAAAAACCTTCTCCGCCCAGATGACCGCGCTCTATATGTTTGCTTGTTATCTCGGCCAGTTGCGCGGCCAGTTGCCTCGCGCCGAGGCGCAGCGGCTCATTACCGATCTTACGCAGTTGCCCAAGCAACTGGAGATTGTTCTGCAGCGCGATGATGAGTTTGAAGACCTGGCCCGCCACTTCTACCGCTCGGCGGACTTCCTCTTCCTGGGGCGCGGCGTTCATTTCCCGATTGCGCTCGAAGGCGCGCTGAAGATGAAGAAAGTTTCCTATATCCACGCGGAGGGCCATCCGGCCGGCGAGATGAAGCACGGACCGAGCGCGCTCATACAGGATGGATTGCCGGTAGTGGCCATCGCCACGTGCGACTGGAACTCCAGCGATTCCAAGGTGCGCTACGAGCGGACGATTTCAAACATCGAAGAAGCTAAGGCGCGCGGCGCCACCATTATCGCTCTGGTCACGGAAGGCGACCGCGAAGTGACCTCGATGGCCCATCACGTGATTGCTCTGCCGCACACCAACGAGTATCTTTCGGCGATCCTCGAGGTTGTTCCCTTGCAGTTGCTCGCGTATCACGTCGGCGTGCTGAGAGGCTGCGACGTGGATGAGCCGCGCAATCTTGCAAAATCCGTGACGGTGGAATAAAGGCGCCGCGCTCCAGAGGCGCTTCGCGCTAGAGGTTCCCTCTTCCCGCAGGGGCGAGGGGGTTCTTTTCATGCTTTGCGGACGCCGCAAAGCAGCACGGCCACCCATAGGGCATCAATATGACAAAACAAGGCGCCAGGCCGCTCGAAACGCTCTATGGCATTCATGCCGTGAAAGAAGCCTTCGGCGCGCGTCCGATCGAATACGTGCTGGTTGCGGAAGGACATCACGGGCCGCGAGTCGAGGAAGTTATTCAGCTTTGCCGCGCACAGGGCGTCTCACTGCGGTTCGCTCCGCGCAATGCTTTGGATCGCATGGCAGGAGATTCGCACCACCAAAACGTGGTGGCCATCTGCTCGGCGAGAAATTACGATGACCTCGACGATCTCCTCGAGCGCCCGGGACCGCTGCTTCTCATCGCTCTCGATGAAGTCGAAGACCCTGCAAACCTGGGCGCCGTGATCAGGACCGCCGTGGCGGCGGGCGCTCATGGCGCCATCATTCCTGAGCGCAGGGCCGCCGGCCTCTCGGCCACGGTTGCGCGCGCCGCCTCGGGCGCTCTTGAGCATCTCAAGGTGGCCCGTGTCACGAATATGACTCGCGCGCTCAATGACCTGAAGAAAAAGGATGTCTGGGTGTATGGCTTCGAAGCCGGCGCCGGGAAATCTTATCTGGAGCTTGATTACACGGGCCCGTGCGCGATAGTGATGGGTGGCGAAGGTCACGGCCTCCGGCGGTTGGTGAGAGAGACGTGCGATACGCTCGCAGGAATTCCGCTGCTTGGGCCGGTTGAGTCGCTCAACGTTTCCGTGGCCGCGGCAATTGTGCTTTATGAAGCTGCCCGCCAGCGGAACGCAGGGCGAGGGAACGGGAAGCCGGAATGAATCTCTTTGGCCTCAACCGCGCCGAACTGGAGGAACTTGCTCTCGCGTGCGGTGAGCCCCGCTATCGCGGGCGTCAACTCTTTCATGGCATCTATGGGCTGCGCCGGGAAGCAACCGGATCGCTGACGGACCTTTCAAAACAATTCCGGCAGCGTCTCGCTGAACGGTTCCACATTGCCCTTCCGGCGGTCCGGGAAAAGTTTTCCTCGCACGACCGGGCGGTGCGCTATCTGCTGGAGCTTGCAGACGGCCAGGCCGTTGAATCCGTCTTTATGCCTGAGCGCGACCGAGTAACGCTTTGCATTTCGAGCCAGGCGGGCTGCGCGGTGGACTGTCGCTTCTGTTTCACGGCTCTCATGGGTCTTAAGCGTAACCTGACAGCGGGGGAAATTGCGGGCCAGGTGTACGCCATCACCCGCGATCAAGCTCTCCGACCCGGCGCCCGGCTTAACGTTGTTTTCATGGGCATGGGGGAGCCTTTGCTCAACTTCGAGCAAGTCATGAAAGCGGTCCGGCTGCTGGCGGACCAGGACGGCATGGCTGTTCCGGCGCGGCGCATGACGGTGTCAACCTCGGGCATCATTCCCCGGATGCGCGATCTCGGAAGCGAACCTGTGCGTCCAAAACTCGCAATCTCCCTCAACGCCTCCGGGAACGAGCAGCGGACCGCGCTGATGCCACTCAATCTGAAATATCCGCTCGATGCGCTGATGGAGGCATGCCGCGCTTATCCCTTGCGCCCGCGTGAGAGGCTGACCTTCGAGTACGTCCTGCTCGATGGTGTGAATGACACGGAAGACGACGCCCAGCGCCTCGCCGGTCTGCTGCGCGGCATCCGCGCCAAGGTCAACCTGATACCTTACAACTCCGGATCGGGCTTGCCCTTTCGCCCCCCGGATTTTGGCCGCGTGCTCGCATTCCGGGACGTGCTGACGCGGCGCGAGGTTGACGCCTTCATTCGCATTTCGCGCGGACAGGATGTGCGCGCGGCGTGCGGGCAATTGATGCTGGAAGACCTTCGTGAAAAGGTGGGTTAAGACGGCTCACTTCCGCATTCCAATTACCGCCATCATCCTTCCAGTTGCGCTTCCTTCTTTGCGGTAGGAGAAGAACAGGTCCGTGCGGCATGAAGTGCAGAAATCAGACGCCTGAATGTGGGATGCCGGAACACCGGCGCTTCTGAGTTGATCCCTAGCCACGGCAACGAGATCAAGACAAAACCCGGAACCGGCGGGGCGATCGTGGCCAGGAGGCGTCATGGAAAGGAACGGAGGAAAATTCCTCTTGCCCGAATCCAGTTCCGTGGCTTTCTGGAAATACTTCTCGCTTCCAGCAAACCGGCCGGAGAAGGCGTCAACAACCTCTTCACCGACCTCGTAGCAACAAGGATGAATGCAGGGGCCAAGGGCTGCGAACAACCGCCGGGGATTTGAGCCAAAGCATCGCCGCATCTCGCCAAGGGTCTTCTCGGTGATTCGCGCCAGCGCCCCGCGCCAGCCGGCATGAATGGCAGCGGCCACCCGCGAGCCTGGGTCCACCACCAGAATGGGAAGGCAATCCGCCGTTCGCACCGAGAGCAGCAGGCGCGCTTCTTCGGTCAGCAGCGCGTCGCCACACGTTTCAGCGATCGCGCATTCTTCGCCCGATTCACACCCGGTAGGCCGGTATTGCAGCTTTGCCTTTGAGGATTTGGCCACCTGGAGAATTTCCGCCGAATGAATCTGATGAATTGAGGCGAGCGAAAAGGCGGTTGCACCAATCGCCTCAAAAAACATCCGGCGATTTTTGGCGATGGATTGAGGCTGACTCTGACGGGCGGTTCCAAGATTCAAACCCGCCGCGGGTGGCTTGCTCGTTCCGCCCCGCCGCGTGCTAAAGGCGTGCAACAGCCAAGGAAACTGAGCGAGATTCGGCGCAGCCAGCCACTCGATGCCGTTTTTTCGTTTGACGAGGAAGGATGACTTCACGAAGTCTTGAATATAGCACGGCGCGCAAACCAAGGCTTTGCGCGTGCCCGGCTCATTTCGCCGGAACCCATACGAAGTCTTTCCACTCTTTTTTCAGCACCCGGCATTTCGGGATGTCCACCTGTTGAAGGGCCTCGGCGCGTCCCGTAATGCGCTCGGGCGATAGCGTAAGGAACGCGATGTTTGTTTCCAGATGGCACCAGTTCGATTGCTGGTGTTGGCCGGCTTGATCTCCTGTGATTTGCACGTAGATCTTGCTCGTGCCAATCCATTTGCCGCCGCTTTTGTGAACTTCCGTCCGGACATAGGCTCCCTGCTTAGCCGCTTCGGGCGGAACGTTTGCCTGCTCAGCGCGCAGAACATTGCCGTCGATCCGCACGCGATAAACGGTGTGAGTTGTTTCGGAAAACCAGAGCGGCGGAAAGGTTGCGGTCCGCGCCGCAGCCTTGCTGTGAGCCGTGCTCGCAGACTGCTTTGGTCCGAGCGCCAAGCTTGTTTGCGGCACGGCGAGAATCAACAGGATCGTCAAAGACATACCGGGCTTCCATAAACAACTCATGACTTCCTCCCAGGAACAGATAGCGGCAGAGCGGGAAAACGGTTAGCGAACTCTGTTAGAATAACTGTGTTTGCACGCCGAAGGTAATGGAAAAATGAGCTTTAACGAGAAATACGATGTGGTGGTCGTGGGCGCCGGGCACGCGGGCTGCGAAGCCGCCGTGGCGCCGGCGCGCATGGGTCTCAAGACGGCCCTCTACACCATCAACCTCGACCTTGTCGCGCAGATGTCCTGCAACCCAGCCGTGGGCGGCATCGCCAAAGGGCATCTCGTCCGCGAAGTAGACGCCTTGGGCGGCGTCATGGGCGAGGTCATCGACGCGGTGGGCATCCAGTTCCGGCTGCTGAATACCAGCCGTGGGCCGGCCGTGTGGTCACCCCGGGCGCAGGCCGATAAGAAGCAATATCGCGTCAAGATGCGCCAGGCGCTCGAAGCCGAGCCTCATCTTCGAATTAAGCAAGCCGAAGTTGTGGATCTACTCCTTGAAGATGTCCCTCCGCTCAGTGAGGGAAGCATCTCACGCCAGCGCGTGCGTGGAATCCGTCTTCGAGACGGGCGAACCGTTGAAGCGGGCGCCGTCATCATTACGACCGGAACTTTTCTCAACGGCCTCATCCACTGTGGCGAGCAAACTTATCCTGCTGGACGCTCGGGTGAGCCTCCGGCGGTGATGCTGGGCGAATCGCTTCGCCGCCTCGGCTTTGAAGTTGGCCGCCTCAAGACCGGCACTCCGCCGCGCCTGGACGCGCGCACCATTGATTTCACCGGGTTCCAGGAGCAGGCCGGCGACGCCATCCCAACGCCTTTCAGTTTTCGCACCAAGGCCATCGCTCAACCGCAGACGGTCTGCTGGATTGCGTACACGAACGAAACTACGCATGAGGCTATTCGCAGCAACCTTGGCCGCTCGCCGCTCTATTCCGGACAGATCAAGAGCATTGGACCGCGTTATTGCCCTTCGATTGAAGACAAGATCGTAAAATTCCCTGACAAAACACGGCACCAGCTTTTTCTGGAGCCTGAAGGCATGGACACGTATGAGATTTACGTGAATGGTCTCTCCACCTCCATGCCCATCGACGTACAAGCGAGCATGATCGCTTCGATTCCCGGTCTCGAAAATGCGGAGATGATCCGGCCCGGTTATGCCATCGAGTACGACATGGTGCAGCCCACGGAATTGAACCCTTGGCTCGAGACAAAGAAGATCGAGAACTTGTTTCTCGCCGGCCAGATCAACGGCACAACCGGATATGAAGAAGCCGCTTGCCAGGGCATCATGGCCGGCATCAACGCCGGGCTGCGAGCGCAGGGCAAGGATCCCGTGGTAATCGAACGCACACGCGGCTACACCGGCATCCTTATCGATGATCTTGTCAGCAAAGGGGCCGACGAACCTTATCGCATGTTCACCTCCCGCGCCGAATTTCGCCTGCACCTGCGCATCGATAACGCCGACGAGCGTCTGACGCCGCTGGGCCATCAGGTGGGGACCATTAAGTCCGAAAACTATGAGGCTTTCCTGCGAAAGCAAACTCGCATTTCTGAACTCACCCGCTTTCTGTTGCAGAACCGTTTGGACCCGGGCACGCGAGCTGGCCGGGAAATCTATACCAGGCTCGGCCTCATGACCGGCGGCCAATTTGAAGGTCCAGGCGCGCTCACGGGCGCACAGTTGCTGCGCCGGCCAGAGGTCAGCATCGAAGACCTCACGGCATGGATTAATGAGGCGCTATCCAGCGAAGGCGTGAGCCGGGCGCCGGACGCTGCGAATCTCCTCGCGCGTGAAGAAGCGCGGCGCGTAGAGACCGACCTTAAATACGAAGGATACCTCGCGCAACAAGAAAAACAGATGGAACGAATGAAACGCGCCGAGGCTCGCCGGATTCCGGATTGGTTTGACTACGGCAGAGTTTCCGGTCTTTCGAGAGAAGTGGTTGAAAAACTCGTCAAGGTCCGGCCCGTCACCCTCGGCCAAGCCTCGCGGATTCCCGGCATCACTCCTGCCGCCGTTTCGCTGGTGAATGTTTACATCGAGATCTTTCAGCGGCGCGGAGCGGAGTTGGCTTGATTCGGTTACTCTGTAGTTTTGGACGCCAGAGTGGCAGCCGATGGAGCATGAAGCCGATGAAGATATTCTTCGCGGCAGAGTGAAGGAATTTGAGTCTGTTGACGAACTGCTCAAGGATTTAAAATCGTAAGATGCCTGTATCCAGGCAGGGCCAACCCGCTCATCAAAAGCCCGAACCGGTATGCTTTTCACGCATCGTATCGTTTGTAAGAGACTTAGGATCTGGTCCCGCAAGGGGTGGGGGTTCGAGTCCCCCCTTTCGCACCACGCCTATCTCTTCAGAAACTTACCCGCCTTCGCGGCTCTTGGCAGTATCTCAGTTTGATGTAGAGGCGGCTTTATGCCGCCACAGTATGGCGGGGTAAACCCGCCGCTGCACCCGAGACTGCGATACTACCCGGCTCTTGCTTTTTACAGACTGATGGCCTACACTGCCCTCATATGATGATGGCGAAGAAACGAGAGAAATCGAGCGGCCTGGTTCAGGGCGCCCTCGACATGCTGATCTTGAAGACGCTGGCTCGCGGCCGCGCGCACGGCTACGCCATTGCCGAGCGCATCCATGAAAGATCGGAAGATGTGCTTCGCGTGGAAGAAAGCGCGCTCTATCCCGCGCTGCACCGCCTGGAATTACGGGGCCTGCTGTCCTCTGAGTGGGGAACGTCAGAGAGCAATCGCCGGGCGAAATACTACCGCCTCACCGCTTCTGGACGGCAGTATCTGGCCAGCGATTCGGCGCGTTGGAGCCGCCTGACGGCGGCGATTGCCCGCGTCATGGAAACGGGGTGACGAAGGCAGTGACGAGTGCCGATGTAGCGCAGAGTTTTGCTGTTAAAACTCAGCGGCATCTGTGCTGATAAATACAGAAAAGCCGCAGAGTTTTAAC
>JBOGJY010000304.1:0-28476 GCA_050745325.1 Terriglobia bacterium | reverse complement strand
TCTCCGGAACCCTTGATTTCATTCGCCGGCAATACGTCGGAGCCCTGAACGCCGGAAAGGGTGACTCGAGTAACCCGGTTTGCGGCGTCGAGAAAGACGGCGCCCGTTGACGCGCTGAGCTCGCGCCCGCCTTGTACGACGTGAATGGGAGCGCCAAGCGAAATTCCGTTACTCTGCTTGGTGTAAATGAGGCTGCCCGCCAAGGCCTCGATCGTGCCTGCGCCTCCCTGCGGAAGCCGGAGCGTTACGTCCCTCTTGAGGATCAATTCCCCGGTCCGCGTGTTATAAACCAAACCCAGCGACGCGCCGGAAGCAGGTCCAAAGTGGAAATGCACGGCGCGCGGAGTCGTAATCGTCGAATGGCTGGGGTCAAAAGAAATGTCCGAGGTCTCAAGGAAAAGGGGTTGGCGGTCCCGCAGGCTCGGCTTCACCGGCATCCCGGCTTCGGCTTCGAGCTTCACCGATGCCTTGCCGGAGCAGGCAAGCGCGTTGGTCTCACTATCATATTGGCAGCGATCGGTCGTAACTTCGTCGTGGCGGTTTCCGGCGCGTCCAAAGATGATCACGTGAACGTCCTCGAGCAGCATGTGAGCGCCTTTGCCGTAGTCGAGAGTTCGCGCCGCGTGAAGGGTAAAAATTTGGCGTCCTTCCTCCGAACGCGTAAAGGTGTATCCGGAAAGCCGGCGATTCACGTTTTTGGGCAGTGTCACAGGAACGTTCACCACCGTTGTCCGTCGCCGCAGACTCGCCCAGAGGCCCATCCCAATCACGGTCAAGGTGAGGAAGAGAATAAGCCCGAGCAACCGCCTGAGTCTTTTACGGCGCTCGTCGTATTGCTTTTCCTGTTGTTCGAGAGACTTTTTCTTCAACGTTGAACCACCTGATTTGAAAAGTTCGGCCAACACCCCTTACCCGGCCCGCTACGCGGTCCACCCTCTCCCCGATGGGGCGAGGGGAGAAAAATTGAGTAGATATCAGCCCTCCCGCGACAAGGACGAGAAAAAATAATAATATCCCCTCTCCCCGAAGCGGGGGAGAGGGTGGACCGCGTAGCGGGCCGGGTGAGGGGGACGCGCGTCCGACCGTTTTTCTGCCGTATCGTTGCCCCTCGCCTCTTGTTTCTGTCCTTCACGCCGGGCGAATATCTTTCAGTACCAATTGCACGTCCGTGCATCCCTGAAAAGTATTTTCGGAGACGCTGAAAGCCAAGATCACACGCTTCGCTCCCTCGAGCGCCGCAGCGTGACCGGCCATCCTCCAGCCGATCGTCTCAAAACTCCTACCCGGTCCTTTAACCCACAGCTTAAGATGTTTCTCCTTGAGGATGCGGGGCGGTCCTACTAAGTCTGCTTCGGCAGCGAAGACGGGAGTAGGATTTCCGCACCCAAATGGTTCAAGCCTTTTTAGCCCTGCGCAGAAATCGCCGCTCAATTCACCCAGGCTGATCTCGGCGTCAATTCGCAATTGAGGCTCCAAATCAGCGGGGGTCAGCACCGAGCGCGCATAACGCTCAAATTCGTCCTCAAGCTGTTTGATGCGCGAAACGGACAGGGAAAAGCCTGCCGCCTGCGCGTGCCCGCCGAAGCGGTTCAACAAGCCGCGCGACTGGGTCAGGGCATTCAGCAGATGAAAACCGCGTATGGAGCGCCCGGAGCCGTGCGCCACGCCGTCCTGAGCGGACAGCACCAAGGCCGGCCGGTGAAACAGGTCCACCACGCGCTGGGCTACGATCCCAATCACGCCGCGATGCCAGCCCTCGCCAGCAAACAGTAGAGAATACTGCGCGGCCTTTTCCGGCTGCGCCTGCATTTGTTGCTTAACTTCGCGGATGATTTCTTCCTCCATTTGCTGCCGTGCCCGGTTCAATTCGTCGAGACCTGCCGCGATTTCACGAACATCGCTGGCGGCGGGCGAGGTGAAGAGATCGATAACCTTGCGCGCGCTTTCCATCCTCCCCGCTGCGTTCAGCCGTGGAGCAAGGCGGAAGGCTACGTCACTCGCGGTAATTTTTTTTCCCTGCAACCCCGCGACGGCGAGCAGGGCGGAAATTCCGGCCCGCCCGGAGGTTGTCCCCGGCGCGGCCAAGGCGGACTCCGCAAGGCCCGCCAGCCCGAAATGCGCGATCACTCTGTTTTCGCCGGTCAGCGACACTACGTCTGCGATTGAGCCAATGGCAACCGGCTTGAGATAAGAGCGGAGAGCCGCCGGCGAAAGCTTTGACCCAAGCAGCCCCTGCGCCAGTTTGAAGGCGACGCCTACACCGGCAAGGTTCTTCTCCGGGTAAGCGCAGTCCGGCCTGTGGGGATTGAGAATGGCACACGCTTCGGGAAGCGAATCTTCCGGCAGGTGATGGTCAGTGACGATGCCGTCAATTCCCAGTTCTTTCATGCGCCGCAAGACCTCGTGCTCGCGGATTCCCGTATCCACGCTGACGATCACCCGGGCGCCCGCCTGAGCGGCTTGTTCGACCACCGATGCCCGCATTCCATAGCCATCGGTAAGGCGGTCGGGAATGTATGACTCGACCCAGGCGCCAAGCCCCCGCAACGCGGTCAGCAAGACGACCACAGCCATCGTGCCGTCCACGTCGTAATCGCCATAGATCAGAATTTTTTGCTTGAGATCAATCGCCCGTTGGAGGCGGCCGACGGCCGCCGCCATATCCTGCATCTGGAATGGGTCGTGGAGATGATCTAGCTGTGGATGGAGAAAGCGGAGGATCTGGTTAAGGTCCGTGAAACCGCGGCTGGCGAGCAAGCGCGCAAGCAAGGGCGGCGCATCCAGCTCGTGCGCGATGTGGCTGGCCAACTCAAGATTTGTGTCTGAGATTAACCAGCGCATCTGAGGTTTTCTGCAAGCGCGCTGGCTGCGCCCAACAGGCCGCGGACCTCTCAAGTCCAATTGGCCGGCAGGCTTGCCGTAGCGGCGTCTACGTCCGGGAGACACTGATGAAGCCCCGGGGCGTACCGCCCAAGGTTCGTGCGGCGCAGTGGTTAGAAGCAGGTTGAGGAAGAAACAAACCGATCAAGCGTGCCCACGCACACGAATCGCGCGAAGACCTTTGTTGCCCCGTTCCAGCTCGAACTCCACCTTTTCCCCTTCACGCAAACCGTCAAAGTCCAGGTTCTCGAGCGCGCTGCGATGGAAAAACACTTCCTGGCCATCTTCGGTCTTGAGGAATCCGAATCCGCGGTCGCGGATTAACCTCTTAATTGTACCTTCCATGTTGAGCCTCTTTTTGGCATTAGAGAGGGGGGGCAGCGTCCGCGATTTTGAACGGAAGATGCACAGTTTTGAGTGAAGGCCTCTTCTACGCTAAGTGGACTGTATCAATGTGCGCGCCATTTGTCAAAGGCGCGTCTTTCGAGAGGGCAGTGGGACGTTCCAGCTATCTTTTTTTATTTTTCTTGTGGGGTTTGTGGGATATCAGGCTGGCTCTTAAATTGGCCTTCAGGATTTTTTCCGTCTGCGCGGCGATCAGGTCGCCCATGCGTGAGGTGGTAACGGAGCGTCCGCGCCCAGTCACTTCGGCGGTATGGGCGCCGCTCTTCAAAACCTTTTCAACCGCCGTCTCAACCGCGGTTGCGGCGGATTCCAGCCTGAAGGAATAACGCAGCATAAGCGCGGCGGAAAGGATTGCAGCCGCCGGGTTTGCCCGGTTGCGCCCGGCAATATCCGGCGCCGAGCCGTGGACCGGCTCATAGAGGGCAGTGTTCTCGCCCAGGCTGGCCGAGGGGAGAAAGCCGATTGAACCGGCGACCATCGCCGCTTCGTCGCTCAAGATGTCACCAAACATGTTATTGGTGAGCACCACATCGAAGCTGGTGGGCCGGTCAATAAGCTGCATGGCGCAGTTATCTACGTAGATGTGATTCAACTCCACGTCCGGATAGCTGCGTGCGATGCGCGTCACCACCTCGCGCCAAAGCCGCGACGTCTCGAGCACATTGGCCTTGTCCACCGAGGTCACTTTCCGCCGGCGCATCCGGGCAAGCTGAAAAGCCCGGTGGGCCACGCGCTCCACTTCATGCTCCCGGTAAACTTCTGTGTTCACGCCCATCCGCTCGCCGTTTTTGGCAAAAATCCCGCGCGGGTTGCCAAAGTAAATTCCTCCCAGGAGTTCGCGCACGATCACCAGGTCAGTGCCTTTCACGTGATCGGGTTTGATGGCGGAGAAATTGACCAGAGCATCCAACACCTTAACCGGTCTAAGGTTTACATAAAGGCCCATGCGCTTGCGAATCTGGAGCAACCCCTGCTCGGGCCGAACCTCGGGCCGCTTGGTGTCCCACTGCGGACCGCCTACGGCGCCCAGCAGGATCGCCTGCGAATTGTTGCAGATAGCGACCGTCTCCGCCGGCAACGGGGTTGCCGTAGCGTCAATCGCGATGCCGCCGATTAAGCCGGTCTGGTAGCGGAAAAGGGGGCCGTTGACGGTTTCAACGGCTTTGAGGACCTTTACCGCCTCAGCCACAACCTCAGGCCCAATCCCATCGCCCGGCAATAATGCGACTCTGTAAAGTGCTTGCATAATTCGACTTAGCAATATTCTACTCACTTGATGACAAACATGCAAATTTTTCTTTGAGTTACGGCGCGAATCGAATCTCCTGTGCTTGTCCTTATCTAGGCAAATTCGATCCAACCCTATTATTTTTAATATGATATGGCTAAGTGTCCATATCCTGCCACGATGCGGCTTAGTAAGGGCGCGGAGGTAGTGTCGCAGTTTCGGGTGTAGCGGCGGGTTTACCCCGCCATATTGTGGCGGCATAAAGCCGCCTCTACATCAAACTGAGACACTACCGGCGTGGACGAGGTCTTGACTGCATAAGGGCTTGTTGTTAGAGTCCAGTCGGCTGACGGCTACCCTTGAGGGAGGTTTAAGCCTTGCCAGGCCAGTTCGTCGCCAAGGCGAAGATCCTTCGAATCTTCGCGCAACTAATACCTTTCGTCGCCCATGGATCACAATCAGGCCATTCAGCGCAGTCTCAGCATTGTCATCCCGAGCTGGAATGGCCGGGAGTTACTCGAGAAATACCTACCGAGCGTCGTTAGCGCCGCCACCGCCTATCAAGCCCCGTCCCAGCGCCTCTCCGGTCAAAAGATCGAGATTATCGTCGTAGACGACGCCAGCACGGATGGCACTTGCGCCTGGCTCAACACCCACTATGCTTCGGTGCGCGCTGAGCGCAATGAACGCCGCCTCGGGTTTGCGCCTACGGTCAACCGCGGAGTGCGGGCGGCCCGTTACCCGCTCGTCTACGTGCTCAACAACGACGTGGCCATCGAGCCGGGCACGCTGCCCCCGCTGGCGGATCATTTCACTCACAGTGACGTATTTGCTGTCGCCAGCCAAGTGTACGACTACGATACGGGCGTTCTCCGAGGCGCGGGCCAGGTGGGAGAATTCCGGCGGGGTTTTCTTGGCGTCCATCGGCGCTATTTTGCGGCTGATCGCGCGCCCAACCCCGGCACGCCTTGGCTGACTCTGTTCGCCACCGGCGGCTCTTCTATGTTCGACCGCGAAAAGCTCCTGGCGCTGGGGGGCTTCGACGAAATGTTCGCGCCCTTTGGCTGGGAAGACGTGGAACTCTCGCTGCGAGCCTGGAAGCAGGGTTTCGAGGCGCATTACGAGCCGCAGAGTCGCGTTTGGCATCAGTTTTCGTCCACCATCGCGCCCCGATTCTCTCGCCGCGAGGTTCGGACGATCTACGAGCGCAATCGCCTGCTGGCCCATTGGCTGCATCTCGATTCTCCCCTCCAGATCACCGTGCACGCGGTTTCCCTGCTGGTCAAATTGCTGGTTTCGGCGTTCACCGGTGGATGGGAAATGTGGTCCGCAACGGCCCAGGCGCTGAAGCTTATGCATCGGATTCGGGCCAAGCGGAGGGAATTGCGAGGGAAGCAACGGCGGAAGCTGAACGATGTTCTCTGCCAAGTCGCAGGGCAAATGAACCGCCCCGGCGCAATGATCCTGAACGAGAAATCGGCCCCAAAAGCAGGGGCGAGGGGCGAGGGGCGAGAGACGAGAGACGAGGGGCTAGGGGAAAGGGGCGAGGGATAAAGGGCAACCCAAGATTTCAGGCGGAAACAGCCCCTCACCCGTCCTGCTGCGCGGGCCACCCTCTCCCCCATTTCGGGGAGAGGGTTGTTATCTATAGGAATTGCCCTCGGCTCTTGCCCCTCGCCCCTTGTCCCTGCTTTTATTCTGGTAAATCCGCCGCCATCTCGCCCTCATCAATCCCGTACTCTTTGAGCTTGCGATAGATGGTGGTCTTACCGATGCCAAGCAGTTTGGCGGCGCGCAGGCGGTCGCCACCGGCGGTTTCGAGGGCGTTCATGATGGCGCGCCGTTCCAGGTCTTCCAGCGTGTGCGGCTCGCCAGGCTGAGCCTCGCTTTTGATCGTGCCGAGCATCACCGGAGGCAGGTCTTTCACTTGCAGCAAGGGTCCTACGCCCAGCGCGAGCGCGCGCTGAACACAATTCTCGAGCTCCCTCACATTGCCCGGCCATGCGTAGCTCATCATGCGGTCCATCGCTTCCGGCGCAAAGCCCGCAATCCCGTCCCCTGGCCCGGCATGGCGATCGATAAAATACTGGGCTAACCCCGGAATATCAGCCTTCCGCTCGCGCAGAGGAGGAACCACGACGGAGACCACGTTAAGGCGGAAATAGAGGTCTTGCCGGAAGGTTCCCTTCTCCACGCCCGCTTCCAGATCGCGGTTGGTGGCGGCCAACACTCGCGCGCGCAGCGGGACAGGTTCGTTGCTGCCAAGCGGCCGGATTTCGCGCTCCTGCAGCGCGCGCAACAGCTTCGCTTGCAGCTCAATCGGCAACTCGCCGATTTCGTCGAGAAAAACCGTACCGCCGCCTGCCGTTGCGAGCAGCCCGGTGCGGGCTTGGGTTGCGCCCGTAAAGGCTCCGCGAACGTGGCCGAAGAGCTCGCTCTCAATCAAGTTGGGCGTTAAGGCGCCGCAATCCACCGGCACGAAAGGCTTATCGCACATCGGGCCGAAGGTATGGACGGCCCTGGCCACAAGTTCCTTTCCCGTCCCGCTTTCGCCAAGAATCAGTACCGGATGGCGCTTTCCAGAAACCTTCAGGATCATCTGGTAAACTTGCTGCATCGCTCCCGAGGTTCCCACGAACTCGCCAAATCCGCGTTGCGTCTTCATCTCCTCGCGCAGAAGCCGGTTTTCTTCCGCTAACTGCTGCCGCTCAACCAGGCGGTGGATCAGGGTGCGGAACTTCTCCAACTGAAACGGCTTGGCAATATAGTCGTAGGCGCCAAGCTTCACCGCTTCAACCGCCTCCGAGATGGTGGCAAAACCCGTCATCACCAGGACGTCCACGCTCGGATGGTTTTCCTTGATGTTGCGCAGCAATTCGATGCCGCTGCCGCCCGGCATACGCACGTCCGAAACCACAATATCGACTTGCCCGTCTTCGAGGACGGCAACCGCTTTGGCAGGAGAGTCTACAGCTTCTGAGTCGTAGCCAAGTCCCTGCAGAACTTCCAGGCACAACTGGCGCGAACTCGGCTCGTCATCAACAACCAGAACTTTGACCGGCATAAATATATACCTATGTTCTAATATAGCATGAGTCAACACCGTAAAAAGCGAATTGCTGCTGCCTTACGTTCTTTTCTTGCCGAAACGCAACGGCATTGGCTACCCTCTTCCGCCCTGACTGGGATATGGACTCGCCCCCAGAAACAGGGAAACCTCATCAACAAAACCTCGGTGGCGCACTCCTAGGTTTAGTCATCATCAAAACGAATAAGGACTTGAACGTTGGCTCGCAAGAGGAAGAGAAGGAGGCGTTATGAAGACAGGTTTATGGTTTTCCCGGATGGCTGTTCTTTGTTTCTCCGCTTCACTCATCGCCACAACTGTTCTGGCTTCTCAAATCGCCATCACCGGCACGGCTGATAAGGGCTATGCAAGGGACGATAACTTTTCCATATCAGGTCCGGGCCTGACACTCTATTCGGTTGCCGCCGACGGGCCATCCGATGTGTCGCTGTCGCCATGCCCCACCGGAATCATCTTCTGTGGTTTAGTCATTCAGGCTAATTACGGTCCCCAAATCCCCCACCTGTACAGTGGTGGTTCGCTAAACGGCGTCAACGCCGATATCCTCACGGGAAATCTAACCTTTTCTCTTGCTCCCGGATTTTCCACGGCGCCCATCCCAAACGGTTCCAACGCCTCGGGTCCCGTCACCGTTTTGGGGGACATCATTGGGGTGAATCTGATCTCTCCAGGCAATAATCCAGGGCCTCCTCTGTTCCACATCCTGATCAGCGGAACCGGCACATTAACGGAAAATACCCTGCATGGATGCGCCACCGCCTCGTGCTCCCCTTTGTCGGGAGATGTCTCGTTTACCGGTTTCAACTTTACTTTCAGTGGGCTTGCTTCGCCCGTGCCTGAGCCGGCAAGCATTATCCTGCTGGGCACAGGGATGCTCGGTCTTGGCGTAATAGAATTTAAGCGGTAATCCCTACGCCCGAAGCCGCAGGGGCAGACAACGTCAGGGGTTTCCTCACCGTGGGCTTTGGTTCCTGCTCCCCGAAGAGGAGCGACAGAAATAGCCAGGGTTCACGTTCCGTGGGTGCAACCCACGGCTATTCATGTTCCACCGCTTCGCGGTGGCGTCACGACTCGCCGGTCTGAGGCGCAGCTTCGTTAGGGTAGTGTCTCAGTTTCGGGCCGGAACGGGTGTAGCGCCGGGCTTCAGCCCGGTACATGCCGCCCTGAAGGGCGGCGCTACTCCTGAAACTGCGGCGCCGCCAGTCCCTACGAATCCTTGCATCGAACGGCGTGTTTCCTTCATAATGGGCGTATTCCGTTAATTTTGGAGGATTCATGTATTTTTCTTACAAGAGGCTGGCGTTGGTTTTATTCGCACTTGTTCTGGCGTTTTCTTTACTTCCCCCGCAGCTTTCAGCCGAAGACCACGTGATCCCGCAGGCGTCGCTCCATCAGGCGCTGGTGAATGCGTCCGCCGCCCGGCAAAAAAACATCGTTCAGGTGAAAAATTTCTTTTCCTCCAAACCCGTCGAGGGCGCCTTGAAAAAGGGCGGCTTGGACGTGCGCCAGGTGCGGCGGGCGGTCCCCAACCTGAGCGACCAGGAACTTGCCCAACTGGCCACGCGGACGCAAAAGATTCACACCGATTTTGCGGCGGGCGCGCTTTCGAACGAACGTTTGACTTACATCGTCATCGCGCTGGCTACAGCCGTTATTGTGATCTTGATCGTTGAGGCCTAGACCCATGGGCAGGACTGCATTCGCGCTTGCCCTTTGCCTGAGTCTGGCGTGTGTTGCGGCGGTTCCCGCCGGAATCTATCTGGATGTGCCTTACGTGCGCCAACCGAAGGACGGCTGCGGCGCGGCGTGCATCTCGATGATTCTTCAGTATTGGAGCCGCCACGATCCCGCTTTCCAGAGCGCACCGCCGGGCGTCGCTTCCATCCAGCGCGCGCTTTATGATCCAGAGGCGCACGGAATCTTCGCCCGCGGCATGGAGAGCTATTTGCGCCGCGAAGGGTTTCGGGTGATTGCCTTTCGCGGTGACTGGACCCTGCTCCAGGATCATCTTTCCCAAGGCCGTCCGCTGGTCGTCTGCCTGCGTGAAGGAAGCGCGCTGCATTATGTGGTGGTGGTGGGTCTCGACCCGGCGAGAAATGTGGTCCTGGTGAACGATCCGGCAGGGCGGAAGCTCGCCGCGCTTCACCGCGCCACCTTCGAGAAAAAATGGAGCGCGGAGGGCGACTGGACGCTGCTCGCGCTGCCACAGTCAAAAGAGTGATTGGTCATCCCCTCCTTGCCGCGCTGATTCTTCTTGCTTCCTCGAACTCTCACACTGCCGTTCCTATCAGCCCCCCGGCCAACGCGGCGGGTCGCGGCGCCGCGCAAAATCAAAAACAACTTCCGGTAACGGCGCAGAATCCCAATGCCTGTGAGAAATTGTTGGCGATTAACCAGGCAAGCGCGCCTGCCCGCCTGGAAGAAATCAAGCGGCTTTATGCGGCAGGCCGCTGGGAAGAGGTTGTCTGCCTGACCCCACCAAAGTCTGGAGACCTAGCCGAAATTGACTACACTCGAGGCATGGCGCTGTCCAAGCTGAAGCGATGGCGTCTTGCGGAAGAGGCGTTCCTGCGCGGCCGCAGAAAAGCGCCGAGGGACAAACGCTTTCCCACCGAACTTGCTGGCGTTGCTTTTGCCCAAAAACAATATGGGGCGGCCAGGAAGGATCTCTACCGGGTCCTGCGGCTCGACCCTGGCGACGCTTACGCCAAGAATTTTTTGGCGACCATCTTTTTTCTCGAAGGCAACCTGCCCGCCGCGCTCAAATACTGGAACCAGGTAGGGATGCCAGAAATACATAGCATTCATACCGAACCGCAGCCGCGCGCCGATCCAGTTCTTCTCAACCGCGCCTTTTCATTTTCTCCGGGAAGCGCGCTTGAAGCGGGAGACCTGCGCACGACGCAAGCCCGACTCGATTCGCTTGGCATTTTCTCCAATCCGCGGATTGAGCTTGCGCCCGCCGCTGGCGGCCAGTTCAACGCCGATTTCAAGCCGGTTGAGCGGAACGGGCTGGGCGGCGGCTGGACCACTGATCTGATAACCTTGTTGCGCGGCGCCCCCTATGAAACACTCTATCCAGAGTGGTTCAACATTCACGGCGGCGCCATCAACCTCTCTTCCCTGCTCCGGTGGGACCCTAATAAAGAGCGGGTGTTCGCCGCGCTCTCGGGCCCGGTGAATGACAATCCGCAATGGCGCTACCGCCTCGCCCTCGACGCGCGCCGGGAATATTGGAACCTCACAAATACGTTCTTCGCGTCCGCCGCTCCGGTAAATGACATGCAGCTTGAAAAAATCGAAGGGAGTGGGGAAATCGAATCCATCGTGAGCGGACGGCTGCGTTGGAATATGGGGATCGATCTCTCTGGGCGTACCTTTCGCAACGTTTATTGGAGCAACGCTTCGGCCGCGGGATTTTTCAAGAATGGCTTCGCGCTGGAATACCGCTCGGGGCTCGACGCGCTCGTTTTCGACGATCCGGCGCGGCGCCTGACCGCTGACGGCGGCGTTTCCGCCCAACTTGGCAAACTTTTTACGCGCGGCTCCGGTCCGTTTGGCCAAGGCGAAGCGGGCCTTCGCCTACGATGGTTTCCCCGCGCCGAGGGGGATGATTATGAGATGACCGCGCAGCTCCGCGCCGGAAGATCCTGGGGGACGGTTCCGTTTGACGATCTGTTTATCCTCGGCCTCGAGCGCGATAACGACCTCTGGCTGCGCGCTCATATTGGAACCGAAGACGGCAGGAAAGGCAGCGCGCCACTGGGAAGGAACTACTCGCTGGTCAACTGGAACGATTCGAAAAACATCTATCACAATGGCTTCTTCAGCGTGAAGCTCGGCCCCTTTCTCGATGCAGGTAAGATCACTGATCCCACGCGCGACTTCGGCTCGCAGCAGTGGCTGGTGGATACCGGAATCGAGATGAAACTGCAAGTGCTTGGCAGCGCCACCGTTGAATTTTTCCTGGGTAAAGACTTGCGCGCCGGTCACACAACGTTCTACGGAACTACCGGGGGGTTCTGATTGGATAAACCCGGTGTCGCAAGCTAGTAAATTTTCGTCTTTTAGCGAGGCTTCAGGAACTGTCATTCTGAGCGTAGCGAAGAATCCGCTTTTCCCTGAAGACCGTCCAGCAGAAGCAGATCCTTCGCTTCGCTCAGGATGACAATGGATTGGGTTGCGGCCAAAGGCCCCCTGCGCTACAACCGAACGTCATAAATGGGCGCCGGTCACTCTGCGGGGACGCGAGAGAGCTCGGGCTGGGCGGTGGGAGAGATTGCCGCGCGAAGATCGGGGTGATACTGCTTGAAATCGGGGCTGGAGGTCCTGACGCGAATGTCGCAACCCACCAGCAGACCGCCGCGCGACTCCCAGTCCTCGGTAAGCAGCAGATTGTCGCGATGGCGCACGTCGCGATACTCGATCCTAAGGCGCGGCCCTTGAAAAATAAGGTTCGCATAGCCGTTATAACCTACTGGAGTGCTGCCCACCCTGCGGTATTCGCGGTCATCATAGGCCACCAGCGGCCCCTCGCCGGGACGGTGGCGGGGCTTTGGATGAATCATCACCGGCATCCCGCCATGCCCGATGCAGCGGCCGTAGGCCTCAATCCCATTCTTCCTGCGGCAAGGGCCGTAGACTGCCATGCGGTGCTCGTTGCCCCACAGCCACAATACCGGCTTGTCGATAACCTCAAGGAGCTGAACCGCCGCTTTCGAATAGGGGCGCTCAAAGGAGGAGTAGTATTGATGATGGCTGAGCAGAATAACGCCACGGCCCGCAAGCTGCGGCCTGACTACCTCACGCAACCAGCGGACGAGCGCGGAGGGCAGGCTGCAATCGCCGCCCATGTAGGGGATGTTTTTGAGATACGCCACTCTCTCGAGCACCGGCATCCCTACCGAATTGTATCCGGTGTCTACCGCCACGATGATCCAATCGTCGTTTTCGAGAGAAAAAAAACTCGCTCTTTGACCCGCGGGGCGAAGCTTGGGGCCTGGTCTCATGCCGAGGCAAGGCAGGAAAACTTTGAAATAACCGTGGCCGTTGGCGTACATCTCATGATTGCCGTTCAGCGCAAAACTTCCGCGCGAGCCGATGGGCCATGCGACGGCGTGGATTTGTTTGCCGCGTGGATTGCCGAGGCAATTCTCCTTAACTTCGTTCGCGTTTCCTACAAAATAAATGTCGCCCAGGTGGATGGTGTAATGCGGGTTGAATTCGCGGATGCGGCTGGCCACGGCGCTCGATTCCGGAGTTCCAGCGCCCCAGTCTCCCGCCAGGCTGACGCGAATCTCACCGGTTGAAGGGCGCTCGCCGTTTAAGGGGAATTTCGCGGTCAGAGGAAAGACGCCACCGCTATCATCACCCGCGTAATCACGAAATGGATGCCTGCGGCCAAAGCGGTGTTTGAGGTAAATCAGAACCCAGATCATCGTATTGATGAACGCTTTCATCTGATGACCGATGGGCTTCCTGGCATGGCGCCAGGAGAAACTTCGAAGCTGGGCCGCCCGGATGTAGCTGGCCCACATGGAGCGGCGCAAATTGAGGAGGTCTTCGAGACTGCGCTTGTACGAGACGTGGTTCGAGTGGTTCGAGCCGTTCATGGTCCTCCTTACCGGAATTGTCACTTGAGCGGCCGGCTCAGATTCATTACACCTTCCTGTTCTCCCAGAAATAGCCCCGTCAATGGCCAACGCGGCGCTTAAAAACGCTAGTCCGCATCATACACCCAGATCGAAGTCTTTTGCGCGCCACACTTGGCCAGCCGCTGGCGTCCAGACCCTGCGGCAAAGTATGATAGCGTTTCTGGCTTCAGACTGAGCCAGCCGGTTCGAGGCGCGGACCGGGACCAAACGGCGCCCATCCGCCTCGCCATCGTGAAGAATGGATTATGGATTTAAAATCGATCCAAGAGAGCTTGAAGCGCGCGCAACTCGACGCCTGGCTCTTCTATGACCATCACCATCGAGACCCTATCGCGTACCGCATCCTCGGTATCGCGCCCTCGATGTGTACACGGCGGTGGTACTACATGATCCCCGCTGAGGGCGAGCCGGAAAAAGTGGTCCATCGCATCGAGCAGGCTGTCCTGTCGGACCTGCCGGGCAGGCAGAGCGTCTATGCCTCATGGCCGGAGCAGACCTCGGCTCTCCAAGGCATCCTGAAAGGCAAGAAGAAGATTGCCATGCAATATTCGCCGCTGAATGCCAATCCCTACGTGGGCTTGGTGGATGCAGGCACAATAGAGTTGGTGCGCCACATGGGCGCGGAAGTTGTGTCCTCGGCGGACTTGGCGCAGCGGTTCGAGGCCCGGTGGCCGCAGGAGGCGCTGGCGCTGCACCTTGAGGCCGGCAAAGCCGTCCATGAGATCGTCCGCGAGTCATTCCGCATGATTCGCAACGCAGTCACGCATGGCCAGGCGCTGGACGAATATGGATTGCAGCAGGAGATTTTGCGGCTGTTCGAAGAACATGGGATTGAATCGGACGAGCCGCCGATTGTGGCGGTGAATGCGCACAGTGGCGACCCGCACTACGTCCCGCAGCGCGGAACTTCTCTGCCCATCCGCGAGAGTGATTTTGTTCTTTTGGATATCTGGGCCAAGCGGCGTGTGCCAGGCGCAGTCTATTTCGATATCACTTGGACGGGTTTTGTGGGCATCGATGCGCCCCTGCGCTATGCCGAAATCTTTGAGGTGGTCAGGCAAGCGCGCGACACCGCGGTTGAATTGGTTCAAACTGCGCTCGGATTTGGACGTCCGGTTCACGGCTATGAGGTGGATGACGCCGCACGGCAAGTGATCGTCCGGCACGGTTACGGCGACCTCTTCATCCACCGGACCGGCCACTCCATCGGGCAGGAAGTCCACGGCGCCGGCGCTAATATGGATAACTTTGAGACCCACGACGAGCGTCTGCTAATTCCGGGCACGTGCTTTTCAGTTGAGCCGGGGATTTACCTTCCAGATTTTGGCGTGCGCAGTGAAGTGGACGTCTATGTCGAAGAACACGGCGCGCGTGTGACGGGTGAGGTGCAACAGAGAATCGTGCCTATTCTTGCCGCCCCGTAAGCAGGTGTGTTAAGTTGGACTTTGTCTATCAAGCAGCCGCCCGCGCCCGCTCGAGCGTGTTCGATCTGTTCAGGACCTGCTCGTATGGGCTCGCGGTGATCCTATGGCTGACCTCAAAGCGGTAGAACCCATGCCCACTGGAGCGGAGAAACAGAGCGCCGAGAAGCCGAGCAAGAACGCGGATTCGAGACGGCCCCAGTCTGGCCGTCTGGTGACGCTTTGCGTTGCCTCCTGGCTTGTTCCGGGTCTCGGCCATTGGATGCTTAAGCGGAAGTGGCGCGCGCTGGTTCTATTCCTCGCCATCATCGGAATGTTTGTTTTGGGCCTTTTGATGCAGGGACAGTTCTTTCCTCCGGGAGCGGCTTCCTATCTCGAGCGGCTAGGCTATCTGGGGGAGTTGTGCGCGGGCTTGGCAATGCCGGTCACAAAATTCTTTGGATACGGAGGCGGGAATCCGTTTTTTGTGAGCTCGGATTACGGAACGGCTTACTTGGTTTCGGCCGGAATGCTAAATTTGCTGGTGATTCTCGACGTGTACGATATCGCGCTCGACCGCAAACCCTGAAGAGGCGGCGACGAGTGACAAGCATGTGTGACGAGCAAGCATGGTTACGGTTTTTATTTTTCGCTTGCCACTCGTCACTTGCAACTGTTTTTGAGATGACAATCCATCACTTTCCAGCAACGGTAATTTTTGCTTTTCTGGTTTCCGTCGTGTTCGCCGTTCTGGGCAGAAACACAACGAGGGAGCGGGTTTTTTACGGCGTTAAATCTTTTGTCCTCTTCGTTGGCATTGCCGTGTTGCTTGGCTGGATCATGTATCCGTTTCCGCGTTAGCCGCAGCCTGCATTCCACCCATTACCTGAAACCATCGGTTTTACGGCGCAAGGCGGGCGATGAGGCTTGCATTTCTCTTCGCGCTGCGGCCATACTTTGACTTTTATTCTCTTCATCTGGAGACGCCCAAGGAGCAGCAACTGTGAATTTCCACATGACGCCAGCAGGCAAGAAACTTGTTACCCTGATCCCGGGCGATGGGATTGGTCCAGAGTGTATCCAATCCGCGGTGCGGATTATTGAGGCCGCGGGAGCCGCGGTGGAGTGGGAGAAACGCGACGCGGGCGCCGAGGTCTTCAAGCGCGGACTGCCCTCCGGCGTCCCGCAGGAAACCATTGAATCCGTCCGCAAAACGCGAGTGCTGCTGAAAGGGCCCCTGGCGACGCCGGTGGGGTTTGGCGAAAAGAGCGCCAATGTCACATTGCGCAAGCTTTTTGAGACCTACGGAAACATCCGCCCAGTGCGCGAGATGCCCGGCGTGCCAACGCCTTACAGCGGCCGAGGCATAGACCTGGTCGTGGTCAGGGAAAACGTCGAGGACCTTTACGCTGGGATCGAGTATATGCAAACGCCCGGCGTGGCGGAGGGACTGAAGCTCATCTCCCGCAAGGGTTGCGAAAAGATCGCGCGCTTGGCTTTTGAGTTCGCGCGCTCCGAAGGCCGCCGGCGCGTCCACTGCGCGACGAAATCCAACATCATGAAGCTTACCGAAGGGCTGCTAAAACGGACCTTTGAAGAGGTTTCTAAAGAGTACGTGGAGATCGAAGCGGCCCATATCATTATCGACAACTGCGCGCACCAGTTGGTGAAAAAGCCGGAGCAGTTTGACGTGATCGTCACCACGAACATGAATGGCGACATCATCAGCGACCTCTCGTCGGCTCTGGTCGGAGGCCTCGGTTTTGCGCCATCGGCCAACATCGGCAACGACGTGGCTATTTTCGAAGCCGTGCACGGGTCGGCCCCGAAATACGCGGGTAAGAACGTGGTCAACCCCACCGCGATCATCTTGTCATCCGTCATGCTGCTGCGGCATCTCGACGAGTTTGACGCGGCCTCGAAGATCGAGCACGGCGTTCTCGTAACCCTCGAAGAGGGCAAGGCGCGCACGGGCGATGTGGCGGGATACGATAAGGGTGTTTCAACTTCGGCCTATACTGACGCCATCATTTCCAACCTGGGTCGAAGATCGGCGAAGTGGAAAGTGCGCGACTACAAACCCATAAAGCTACCGCAGGTGCCGTCCGCGCCCGTCATGGTCACACCGGCCACGAGGAAGGTCATCGGTGTGGATGTGTTCGTTGAGTCGCCGCAAAGCGCGGAGAAACTGGGGCCGCAGATCGAGCGGCTCGCGGCCGATGGCCCTCTCCGCCTGAAGCTCATCTCGAATCGCGGAACCAAGGTGTACCCCGCGATGGGCGCGATTACGGATTGCGTTGATCACTGGCGTTGCCGCTTCGTCTCGCGCTCCGGTGACAGCGAGATTACAGATGAGCACATCCTGTCGCTCGTGCAAAAGGTTGCAGCAGAGCATCGCTGGTGCCATCTGGAAAAGCTTTTCGAATTTGATGGAAACCCAGGCTTTACCAAAGACCAGGGTGAGGATTAGGAAGGCTTTGCCTCAGAGCGACGAGCCGCACTCCCGAACCCGCCCCGGCGAGGGGGCAACCGAGACTTGATTTATTTAGCGCAAGATCGTCGAAACTAGGTGTCTAAAGCCGGGGTTGAGTATGACTGAAAATCTCAAACCACTCGTGGGAATCATCATGGGATCGCAGTCCGACTGGGAGACCCTGTCCGCGGCCGCCGAAACGCTGGCGGAGCTCGGAGCGCCATTCGAAACCAGGGTGATCTCAGCGCACAGAACGCCCGACGCAATGTTCGAGTATGCTGCTTCAGCCGAGCGGCGGGGGCTTGAAGTCATCATTGCCGGCGCAGGCGGGTCCGCGCATCTACCCGGCATGTCCGCCGCGAAAACCGTGCTTCCCGTCCTTGGCGTGCCCGTCGAGTCTCGCGCGCTGCGTGGTGTGGATTCACTGCTCTCGATCGTTCAGATGCCTGGCGGAGTTCCCGTAGCAACGCTCGCAATCGGAAAGCCGGGGGCCAAGAACGCGGCGCTGTTCGCAGTCGAAATACTGGGCGTCAAGTATCCGCATTTCAGAGACGCTGTGCGTCGGTTCCGCGAGCGGCAAACGCAAGCCGTCCTCGATCACCCCAATCCGCAGGAGGGCAACAGGCCGTAGGCGCTAGCAGCCGGCGGCGCCGTCTTTTGCAATTTAGCGTTCAACCGAAACGTGGATCATGAAGATTGGAGTTTTGGGAGGCGGACAACTTGGACGCATGATGGCCCTCGCTGGGTATCCTCTGGGCCTGCAATTTCGTTTCTTCGGCGAATCCGCCGGCTCGCCTGCAAGCCAGGTGGCTGAATTCCACGCCGGAGACTTCAACGACAATAAGGCGATTGAGCGTTTTGCCGAGGGCCTCGACCTGGTCACGTACGAATTTGAAAACGTGCCGCTGAACGCCGCCCGGTTTTTGTCCGCCCGCCTGCCGCGCTTTTTCCCTCCTCCGGAGGCGCTTGAAATCGCCCAGGACCGCTACATTCAGAAACAATTTTTTCAGCGGCTCGGTATTCCTACGCCGTTATTTCGAGCGGTCAGCGCGCGGGAAGAGTTAGAGGATGGCATCGAAGCCACGGGCTTTCCAGCCGTGCTGAAGACCAGGCGCTGGGGCTACGACGGGAAAGGCCAGGCGGCGTTGCGGGAGCCTGCGGATCTCGATAGCGCGTGGAACTCCATGGGCGGCTCCCCGCTCATCCTGGAAGGCTTCGTGAAGTTTGAGCGTGAAATCTCACTGATCGCGGCGCGCTCGCAAACGCAAGAAACCGCATTCTATCCGCTCACCGAAAACCGGCATCGCGATGGCATCCTGCGCGTCTCGCTCGCCCCCGCCGCGGGAATCGAGCCGCGCGTTCAGGCGCTTGCGGAAGAATACGCGCAGAGCATCTTCCGCGAGCTTCATTACGCCGGAGTCCTGACGATTGAATTTTTTTATGCCGGCGGGAAACTACTCGCCAACGAAATGGCGACTCGCGTTCATAATTCCGGGCACTGGACGATCGAGGGCGCTGATACGAGCCAGTTTGAGAATCACCTTCGCGCCATCACCGGGCTGCCGTTAGGCTCCACCTCGGCGCGCGGAATCTCGGCGATGGTGAACTTCGTTGGCTGCGTGCCCGACACCCGCCTGATTCTTTCCACCCCCGGCGCTCACCTGCACCTTTACGGCAAGGCGCCGCGCACTGGCCGCAAACTGGGGCACGCTACCATTTGCTCGAGAGATCCCGAAGCGCTCCAAAAGGGTCTCGAAACTCTGCAACTTCTCGCCGGCTGTTGACTTCACTTTTAATAGCATTTTTAGCGCCCGCGAATGGCAAAAAAGCGCGGCGCTTGTTGGCGGCTGGCGGCCAATCGCTCGCTAGGCGTCTGGCGGGTGGGCGTGGTTCGATGCGGAAGACGTGGTTTCCGTGGCGCTGCTGCCAGCATTCACGGCAGAGAGGATATCCGTCTTGGTGACGATCCCCTCGAGGTGCCCTTCCGCCGAGGTGACCAGCAGCATGTGTTGGCCACTCTGGCTCATCAGCAGGCGCATTGCCTCCATCAAGCTGCAATCGGGAGAGACTTTAATGATCCGGCGCCCCGCCAGATCTCCCACCTTGCTGGAGGCCCATTTTTGCGGCGGGACTTTGCCGAGCGTCCAGAGTGAAATGACGCCCATGAGCTGGCTATCGTCAAAAACGGGGAAAGCGGCGTGATGGTGATGCGAGCTGACGTTGTCAGCAAACTCACGTAAATTGGAAGACGCCGCAACGGAAACCACCTGCTTTTGCATGACCTCACGAACGGGGGTTCGCCACACATCGAAGCCCTTCACTCCTTCGTGCAGCCGCTGGTCGCCGGAGACAGATGCCTCGCCCGAAACCGCATACGCCACGGCGGCGCCAATCAGCGTGGGAATAATGAAGGAGTGGCCACCCGTCGCTTCGGCCACGAAGACTACGGCCGTCAGCGGCGTCTTATAGCCACCGGCGATAAAGGCCGCCATGCCGACCGCCGCGAAAAGGTCAATCGAAGGGCTGTGCGCCACCGATTGCGCGAACGCCGCCCCGAAGCTGCCGCCGGTAAGGAACAAGGGCACAAACATGGCGCTGACGCCACCCACGCCGAGAGAAAAGAGCGTCGCCGCAAGCTTGAGAAATCCAAAGACTACAAGCTCGATAGAGCTGTGGGAACGATTCAGGATTTCTCCCACCGCCTCATAATTCGGGCCGATCGGTATTAAGCTGCCGTGGTAGATAGCAACAAAGATCAGGCCGCACACGCCGGTCAAAAGGCCGCCAATTGCCATCTTCACCCAGTGTGGGATCGAGATTTTCACCACAAACGTCCGCGCGCGGCGGAACGTGATGTCAAAGGCCATCGCGATGCCCCCGCAAATAAGACCCAACAGAGCGGACCAGAGCAAGTCGTTACCCGAATACGTGCTGCTTCCGGGGACAAAATCAAAGAGGGGCTTAGCTCCGAGAAAAGCGGCCAGGGTGGCGAAGGAGACCACCGACGCGATGAGCGACGGCAGCAGGGCCTCGTGCGCAAGATCGTCTTTGTAGGGCATCTCGAGGGCAAAGATAACACCCGTCAGCGGCGCGCGGAACACGGCCGCCATCCCCGCCGCCGCGCCGCTAATGAGCAAAATGCGGCGGTCGCGCGGCTCCAGCTTGAACCGGCGGAGTTTCGCCCAGAGCCAGGAGCCAATCGCGCCGCCGCCATAGATACTCGGTCCTTCGAGCGCGGCGCTGCCCCCAAATCCAACCGTGGCGATGGCGGCCAGCAGCTTCGGGATAAAAGGCCGCATCTGAATATCGCCCTGGTGCTCGTGGTAGGAGCGGATGATTTCTTCCGTGGAGTGCTCATCCGGGTCGGGTGTCATGTACTGCATGATGAGGCCGGCGATGATAAAACCTAGCGTCAGCCCTGGAATGATGACGGCAGGGTGAAGAAGATAATAGGCAAGGAGGCGGGGCCACATCCAACTGAGGATAATCTTAGCGATCAGCGTGATCACAAGGCCCGATGCCACGCCAATAATGGGCGCAATGACGAGCCACTTGTGCAGATCACGCGAGTAAGTGGCCGAGAGGTCCTCGTGGATCAGCGCGGTGTATTTCCGCAAGAGCGGATGGTTTAAGATTCCTGATTTATGCTCTGCCATTGGGGCTCTTCACGATATTACGGAAAGACCGCTCGGCGCGCCAGTTGCGTCATCCTTGGGGATTGTTCGAACCCCATCACTGCTGTGGCCGCGCGGGAGCGAGGTCCGGGACCAGCACAATCGGCGTTTGGTCCTGGAACCGGGCCAGCTCTTTGCGATGAAGGGCGGCCAGCTTCACCAGCGTTCTTTTGCCCTGCGCGGTGAGCTGTACGCGCACGAAGCGGTGGTCAAGCGCAATCACCTTCTTCGTCACCAGCCCGCGCAGTTGCGCCCGTTCTACAAGGCCTACCACAGCGTTGTGGCGCTCCTGGAGGAATTCAGCAAGCTCGGAAATGGTTGCCCAGCCGCGTCCCGTAAAACCAGCCACCCCGAGCATCAATTGGTGCTGCTGGGGCGTGATGCCGGCGGCGCGGGCGGTCTTCTCGCTAAAGCGCAGAAACTGCCGGAGCTGGTAGCGGAATAACGCCAGTTGCCGCACCTTGGTGGTGGTTGTGTAATGCCGTGGCTTTGCCGGGGCTTTCATTGCCGTCCGGTGGATTATATCACATTATGATGTTTTATACAGGCGGACATAAGTCCGCGACGTCCGCCGCTACAGTACATGGTGGTCATGAACTTATGTCCCCGTATAAAATGGCGCAAGGGCCACATACGGCGGCGGCGTACTCCCGCCGCGCCCCTGCGGCAAAAGTTGGTAGCTTGGGCCTCTTTCCATTATAATTTCCAAACGGCCTTTCGCGCTGCGCGCCGGTTGGAAACCGGAGCGCGTTGCGGGCGCTACGGGCTAAGGTGGGTGACGGGTGAGTGAATCGGCAGGCGGCGAAAAGAACTTCGTATATTCCATCGGGGATATCCTTAATATTCTGCCGCACCGGTATCCCTTTCTCCTGGTTGACCGGATTCTGGCTCTGGAGCCGGAGAAGCGCATTGTGGGGCTGAAGAACGTCACCGTGAACGAGCAGTTTTTTCAAGGACACTTCCCCGGCGCGCCGGTAATGCCAGGCGTGCTGATTATCGAGTCCATGGCGCAGGTTGCGGGCGTCCTCATTTACCGCGACATGCCCGACCGGGACAAGAAGCTGATCTATTTCACCGGCATCGAAAACGCCAAGTTCCGCCGTCCCGTGACTCCGGGCGATCAGTTGCTGATCGAAATGGAGATGGTTGGCCGCCGGAACACGTTTGGCAAAATGTCCGGCCGCGCTACCGTCGAGGGGAAACTCGCGGCGGAAGCCGTCGTCCTGTTTGCCATCGTGGATAGAAAATGAAAGCTCACCCAACCGCCATCATTGATCCCCAAGCCCGGCTCGCCTGTTCCGTGAGCGTCGGCCCTTATAGCGTCATCGGAAAAGCGGTGGAGCTGGGCGAGGATTGCGAGGTCATGTCTCACGTGGTCCTTGACGGGCCGACGCGCGCCGGCAAGGGCAATCGTTTTTTTCCTTATGCGTCGGTAGGGCTTGACCCGCAGGACTTGAAGTACCAGGGCGAAGAGACCCGCCTTGAAATCGGGAATGGAAACACTTTCCGCGAATTCGTTACCGTGCACCGCGGCACTGCTGAGGGTGGCGGAACAACCACGGTTGGCAGCCACTGCCTGCTGATGGCCTACGTTCACATTGCGCACGATTGCCGGATTGGCGACCATGTGATCATGTCGAATGGCGCGTCGCTCGCCGGGCATATTGAAATTGGCGACTACGCGAACGTAGGCCCGTTCTGCGGAATCCACCAGTTCTGCCGCATCGGCGCCTATAGCTTTCTCGGCGCTTTCACGGTGGTGAACAAAGACATTCTGCCCTATTCGAAGACCACCGCGCCGCGCCCGGTGGAAGTGCTCGGCGCAAACCGGATCGGCCTCGACCGCCGCGGCCTCACCCCCGAAGACCTTACCGAGCTTGATAAGGCCTTCCGACTGCTCTGCCGCTCCAAACTCAACACCACCCAGGCGCTCGAAGCGATGGAGGCGCAGGAATTCAAATCGACCCACGTTCACGCGCTGATGGAGTTCGTGCGCACGTCTGAGCGCGGAGTGTCAAAGTGAAGGAATTGCGTCATTGAATCATTGATTCATTTTTTCATTGAGACAATGATTCCATGAGTCAATCATTCGATGAACCCATGACTTCTTCCCGCTACGCCATCATCGCCGGCAACGGCCACTTCCCTTTCCTGGTACTCGACGGCGCGCGCGAACAAGGCATCCACCCGGTTGTCATCGCCATCCGTGAGGAAGCTTCGCCGGAGCTTTCGGCAAAATCTTCTTCCATCCACTGGCTGAGCCTCGGCGAAGTCGCCAAGCTCATGGAGCTTCTCGCTTCCGAGAAGATTGAAAAAATTGTGCTGGCCGGACAAGTGAAGCACGCGCAGCTTTATAGCTCGATCAAGCCTGATGCAGTGGTGAGCGGCGCGCTGACAGGCCTTGAGAGAAAAAACACCGACGCGCTTATTGGCGCCTTTGTGCAAATGGTCGAAGCGATGGGTATGGAGGTGGTGGACTCAACGCTTTTCCTGAAGCCGCTTCTCGCGCCGCCAGGCCCCCTCACGCCGCGTGAGCCCAGCCCAGACGAGTTCGCGGACGTCCATTATGGCCGTGAGGTGGCAAAACAACTTGCGGCGCTCGACATCGGGCAAACGGTGGTGGTGGCGGACCGCGCCTGCATCGCGGTTGAAGCCATGGAAGGCACCGACGCCGCCATCGAGCGCGCCGCCGGCCTGAGCAACGGCAGGCGCCTGGTGGTGGTGAAGGTCAGCAAGCCCAGCCAGGATATGCGGTTTGACGTGCCCGTGATCGGAGCAAAGACGATTGAGGTGATGGCCCGGTCAAACGCCAGCGTGCTGGCCATCGACGCGGGCAAGACGCTGCTCTTCGAGCGCGACCTCTTGCTCAAAACAGCCGCCGGCGCCGGCATTGCATTGATTGGGATGCCGGAGTGAATTTCGGCGCGCGTTCTTTCATTGTAGCGCCGGGTTTTACGCCCGGCATATCGCCCTAACCTGGATTATTCACGAAATTCGGTTTGAGCGTCAGGGGGGCACGGTTTTAACCGTGCCTTCCTGGCCATCGCATTAAATTTTGTGAATAATCCGCGCTAAAGGCAACACTGTTCACTTAAGCAGAATATTGCTAGGGGAACGACCCATGCAGGCGTCTGTCATTCTGAGCGCAGCGAAGAATCTGCTTTTCCCACTGATTTACAAACAGATCCTTCGCTGCGCTCAGGATGACAGACAAATTTGTTGTAGTGGAATGACGCGCTGAACTTAAGTGAACAGTGTTGGCGCTAAAGGGCGACGCGCCAAGTAAACGTATTTGAAAAACGCAACACTACGTATAGAGGTGATTGGCTTGAATAATGCCAAAATCCGGGTTGCGGTCATCGGCGCGGGCGAGCACGGCCAGCGTCACGCGCGTGTCTACCAATCCATCCCCGGTGCGGAGTTGACCGGGGTTTACGACGTTGTTCCGGAACGGCGCGCCCAGTTGGGCGCTGTCCTGGGCGTGCAGGCTTTTCAATCCCTCGATGAAGTCTGGCGGTCCGCCGAGGCTGTCAGCCTGGTGATTCCGACCACCCATCACGCCGTCGTGGCGCAGGAGGCGCTGGGGCGCGGCATTGACTTGCTGGTGGAGAAACCCATTACGGCGACCGTCGAGGAAGCGGACGCGCTGGTCCGGCGCGCCACTGCGGGAGGCCGCATCCTGCAGGTGGGGCACGTGGAGCGGTTCAATCCCGGCGCGGCTGCCGCTAAGGCCGTCACGCGCCAGCCCCTGTTTTTCGAAGTCCACCGCCTGGGCGTTTTCAGCCCCCGCAGCCTTGATGTTGACGTGGTCTACGACCTGATGATCCATGACCTGGATCTGGTCCTCTGGTTTGTCGAGTCGCCCGTCCGCGAGGTCCGCGCCGTGGGGCTTCCTGTGCTCTCGGACAAAGTGGATATCGCCAACGCCAGGGTTGAATTCGAAAGCGGCGCGGTCGCCAATCTGACCGCCAGCCGCGTGAGCACTGAAAAAGTGAGGAAGTTCCGCTACTTTCAACCCCATGAATACATCTCCATCGACTTTTCCCGGCAGGACGCCCTCATGATCGGTGTAGACCGCGCCGAGGCTTCCCCGGAAATGAGCTTCCGCAAGCTTGAAACCCAGCCCGCTGAACCACTTCGAGCCGAAATTGAAGCCTTCATCGAATCCGTTCGCACGCGCCAGCCGCCGCTTGTGGGAGGCAGCGAAGGCCGCCAGGCGCTTGCCCTTGCAGCTCAAGTGATGGATTGCATCGAGGCCCACGCCGCCAAAGTAAATTTGCGCCTCACACAACCCGCCGGCCAGAGTGGCGAATCGTAACAAAAGGTAGCCGAATTCCGTCTTAATATTTGCCGAACCTTAGAACCAGAGCCGGAGAGTCGCGCCCGCATCCCGGTGGCCTCGGGCCGAAGAACCGTCCCATTTGTCTCAAAATTCTCATCACGTTCTGGTATCCTAAAGGTGGCGCTCGGTGAGACGGCCAGTCTTTTTGTAGCGCGGAGTTTTGTGGTTAAAACTCTGCGGCTTTTCGCAAGCCCAGACAAAAATGCCGCAGAGTTTCAAAAGCAAAACTCTGCCCTACAAGGCAGACGCACCCAAAGATTAGAAAACGGCCGGGGGAACATGGGCGAAACGCACAAAATTCGCGGAACGAAGCCTAGCGACCTTTTAGAATCAACGTTTCTAATCTTGGTAGCGCAGAGTTTTGTGGTTAAAACTCTGCGGCTTTTCGCAAGTCCAGACAAAAATGCCACAGAGTTTCAAAAGCAAAACTCTGCGCTTGTATCTTGGTTTTCATCCTCGTTTTGGTTTTTTGAGCTGTACTTTTGGTTGCAAGAGACAGGCCTCTGCCTTGCTGGGGGGAGCAAGGCAGAGGCACCCAAAGATTAGAAAACGGCCGGGGAGGTCCAAAGAAGAACACACAGAATTCACGGAACGAAGCCTAGCGAGTCTTTAGAATCAACGTTTCTAATCTTTGGATGGCGAAAAGGAACATTAAAAACGTCTAATGCAAAGCCCTAATAGATCGGCTGCAATGAGCAGTCTTATAACTCGGCGCCCGGCCCGGACTGAAGGATGAAGGAAGAACCCGAGTTACATTTTGTTCTCGAAGAAAGCAACGACGTCGCCAAGTGGCGGCGGCGAACCGCATTTATGGGCGCCGTGTTGGGCGAAGTCCTGTTTATGCTGCTTTTAGTGGCCGCCACGCCCTATCTCCAGCGCCGCGCGGCGCTGATGCGGGCCATCGCACAGCAGGAGCAGCCGCACGAGCAGGAGACTTTCCTGGTGATGCCCCCTGACCTCCAAAAGGAGTTGAGAAAGCCCAAAACCAACATTCTTTCCGACAAAAACCGCCTGGCGCACGGCCCTTCACCCGTGGTGAAACCGAACGGGATCGCGGCGCCGTACATGCGCGGCAACACACACTTGCCGAAACTCGCAGGCGGATCACCACCCCCGCCGCCGAAACAAATAACGCCCCCCGCGGCGCGCGCCGCCGAGCCCGCCACCAAGCAGGAGGCGCAAAATAATCCTCCGCCGCCGAAGCCGGAAGAAAAGCCGAAAATCACCCTTTCGGACGTGAACCCGCCGGCGAAGACGAATCCCCTGCTTGCCGAGCAGCTCGGCGTTTCGTCGCCCGGCCAGATGATTCAGCGATCGGCCGAAGAGGCTGCGCGGGGCCGCGCGATGGGGCAGATTCCGGGGCCGGGCGACTCCATGAGCCAGCTCAACAACCTCAACCCAAACTTCTCCACTTCAGGTCCCATTATTCTTTCGGATACGCGAGGAGTTGATTTTGGCCCATACCTCGCCCAGATTCTGATGATCGTCCAGGAGAACTGGTATGCGGTCATTCCCGAAGCCGCGCGCCTCGGCGAGAAAGGGCGGACCTCTCTCGTTTTCGAGATTCTTAAGGACGGCTCCGTGCCTCAACTGCGCCTGGTTGCGCCATCGGGAAGGGATTCCCTGGACCGCGCCGCCGAGGCGGGCATCCGGGCCTCCATCCCCTTTCCGCCGTTGCCGAAAGAGTTCACGGGCAATCACCTGGTGCTTCAATTCAACTTTTTTTATAATATGCGCCCTTGAACGCTCTTGTTCCCTGACCGTGGGTTTTTAGAGTCTGTGTGAGAATTGCTGCTTTTTGCGCTGTAACGGCGGCCTCTGGCCGCCGGTTTTTAAATAGTAAAGACCGGCGGCCAGAGGCCGCCGCTACAGCCTAAAGAGACGGGTATTATACAGAGCGCAGCCGCTCTTTACCCTGGAATGTTCAGCCCAATATCCAATGACGCCGCCCAGTCCGCTCCATCCCACGCGAAGGCAGATTCTGGGCGCGATCATACTGCTGGCGATTCTTCTGCTCCTGTTGCTGGTCCTGGCAATTCGACGGCTGCCGGGGAATCCCGCGGCGCGGAGCTTCCACTCATCGCCATCGTGGGCCCAACCGCGTCGGGCAAGTCCGGTCTCGCCCTATACCTTGCGGAACGCCTGAACGGCGAGATCGTCAACTACGATTCAGTTCAGGTATATCGAGGGCTTGATATCGGCTCGGGTAAAGTTTCGCGCGAGCAGAGGCGCAAAGTTCCGCATCACCTGCTCGACGTCATTGAGCCGGACCAGCCCTGTACGGCTGGCCGCTTCCGCCGCATGGCTCTCGAAACGCTTGCAGACCTTCGGGAGCGCGGGAAGCTACCCATCCTGGCGGGAGGCACGGGGCTTTACCTTCGGGCGCTGCTTGACGGCCTCTTCGAAGGGCCTGAACGCTCTACTCACTTGCGCGCGAGGCTGCGGCGGATTGAAGCCCGCCGCGGGCGGCCGTTCTTGCACAAGCTGCTCCGGCGTTTCGACCCGGATGTTGCGGCTCGCATTCATCCTAACGACACGCAAAAGATCATTCGCGCGGTTGAGATCCGCCTTCTTGCAGGAGAACCCGCGTCGCGCCTCTATCTTCAAGGCCGCGATCGTTTGGCGGGCTTCAACGTGGTTAAGATCGGCTTGAATCCGGCGCGGCAAGAGTTGGCGCTGCGCATCAACCTGCGGGTGGAGTCGATGTTTGCCGCCGGCCTGCTCGAAGAAACGCGGAGCATCTTATCTGGCCTGGCCGATAACGCCGTCTCCGGGACGCTGCCCGTCGCGCTGCTCGCGCTCGGTTATCGCCAGGCCTGTTCGGTGCTCCGGGACGGAATGGAAACAGCCGAGGCAATCCGACTCACTCAGGCTGCGACGCGCCAGTATGCAAAACGCCAGATAACGTGGCTCCGGCGCGAATCGGATGTAAGATGGTTTGAAGGCTTTGGTGATGACCCGGCGCTCCAGCGCGGCGTCTTGACGTGGTTGGAGGAAGCAATCGCCGGGTTTCTGTAGCGCAGGGTTCCCTACTTGTGTAGGGTGTAACCCTGCGATTTTTGGTTGGGATAACAGAAAAGCCGCAGCGTTAAAATACGAACGCTGCGCTACAAGGCGGGGCAAGTTCCCGCGTTCCATACAAAGCGTCACTCATACGGATTTGACGTCAACCATGGGATCGTTTAGTGGGATGCTGCAGGTGATGTCATCCTGAGCGCAGCGAAGGATCTGCTTGTAAGGCGCGAGAAAAGCAGATTCTTCGCTACTCTCAGAATGACTTTGTGAGGAATTCCAGTCACCACCTAAATGCTATGTTTGACCGAGAATTGGTA
>JBOGJY010000303.1:0-2635 GCA_050745325.1 Terriglobia bacterium | reverse complement strand
TCAGCTCTACGACGGTTCCAAGGTCTTTCGTCTCCCGGCCCAGGCCGATTCACCCTCGACCTCAGGCGCAGCAGCATGAATATAAAAATCTCTTGAAATTCAAGAGAGAATCTACAAAGCCCGGCCCAAAACGTCTCGTTTGTCTCATTAATCTCACACTCTTTGCCCGGTCCCTCTCCCAGGGTGGCTTGGAGATTGCTATTGACAGAAACGGGTTAAAGGGGCACACTTAGAAATGATGGTGGCGCTCCACAACGCGCAGGTGAATCTCCAGGGATGTTGTTGTCCCTGTTGTAGATCCCTGACTGTGGGCTGACACCAGACGCGAAAATTCATTCGTGACCCTGTAGTTCAAACCCATCGTCGGGGAAGTAAAGCCCGGTGATGGGTTTTTTGTTTTTGCCAGCGAGCTTTTGATTTTTGGAGGCTAGGTGGAACCTGAGAAGAGCGTGGTGGTTAAGGAGACAAAAGCGCAGCGCGCCGAGCGTTTGAAGGCGGCGAAGAATCCGTGGGAGAGCTTTGCCGAGATCGAAGAATTTGCGCGCCAGGGATTTGACGCCATTCCGGGTGACTGGCTCAAGACGTATTTCCGCTGGTGGGGTGTCTACACGCAGGGGGATGGCGCCGGGGTGCTGGGCGGCAAGGGCGGGGAAGGGAACGCCACGCCGTTTTTTATGCTGCGCATCCGCATCCCGAACGGTTTCATCCGCGGCCATCAGCTTCGCGTGGTGGCCGGAATTGCGGAGAAATACGCGCGTGGTTTTGCCGACCTGACGGTGCGGCAGAATATCCAGCTTCACTGGATCACCATCGAAGCGCTGCCCGGAATATTGCGCGCACTCGAAGAAAACGGGCTGATGACGAAAGCCGCTTGCGGCGACGATACGCGCAACATCACGGGCTGCCCTCTGGCGGGCATCGACGCGGCGGAGCTCTGCGACGCCTCATCGCTCGCCTTTGAGGCGCAGAAAATGCTGGTGGGCCCGCGCGAGTTCTACAACCTGCCGCGCAAGTTCAAGATTTGCGTGACCGGCTGCCCGGTGTGGTGCTCGTATCCGGAAATTAATGACGTTGGCCTGACGGCGACGGCCCGGAGATTCAATGGGCGCCGCGAGGTGGGCTTTTCGCTGCGCGTGGGTGGGGGGCTTTCGTCGCAGCCACACCTGGCCTTGCGCGTGCCTGCGTTTGTGCGCTGGGAGCAGGCACTCCCGGTTATGAAGGGCGTCGCCGAAATCTTCCGGGATTCGGACTGCTTGCGCGAGAGCCGTGAGCGCGCGCGGTTGAAATACCTGTTCATGAAGCACGGCTGGACGGCGGAGAGATTTCTTGCGGCCCTCGAAGACCGCATCGGCTTCCGTCTGGACCCGCCGGAAGAGGAAGACGCTCCGGCGGACGCGTTCCGGGACCACGTCGGTTTTTATCCGCAGAAACAGCCTGGCCGCTATTATGCCGGAGTCTCCGTGCTGCGCGGGCGCATCAGCGCCGCGCAGCTTGCGAGCGCGGCGGACCTGGCGGATCGCTACGCGAGCGGTGAGCTGCGCATCACCAACATGCAGAATTTGATCGTGGTCAACGTGCCCAAACAGAATGCTGACCCGCTGCTGAGCGGTCTCGAAAAGGCGGGCCTGCCTCTTTCCGCCTCAGCCTTCCGGCGCGGCGCGGTCTCCTGCACGGGGACTGAGTTCTGCAAGCTTGCCATTACCGAGACTAAGCACTTTACCGGATGGCTGGTGGGCGAGCTCGAAAGAAAACTTCCGGCTTTCGCGCAGCACGTGAAAATTGATGTGAACGGGTGCCCTAACGGCTGCGGCCAGCACTGGATTGCCGATATCGGCCTCGAAGGCAAGCGCATTAAGCTCGATGGCAAAATGGCTGAGGCCTATTATTTCACGCTCGGCGGGGGCGTGGGCAAACACCAGGCGCTTTCCCGCCAGGTAGGCTATCGTTGCGCGGCGCCTGAAGTGCCGTCCGCCATTGAGCGCCTGCTCTACTTCTATCTCGGCGAGCGCGAGGAAGGCGAGAGCTTCCGCGCCTTCTGCGCGCACACGGCGGATGAGGACCTGCGCGCAACGCTTTCGGGCGAGCCAGCCCCTTCTTTGCTCAACGGCGCAGACTCCACGCGCGCTCTCGCGGCCGCCGACGGCTGCTAGGCGCTTTGGATTTCCCGCCACCCGCGGATGCGCTCGACGGGCGCGATTTTCTCACCGGCATACCCTTCAGTGAAAAAACCGCATCATCATTCCTGTATAATTCGTCCCTACTGGAGGACGGGGTTAAAGAGTCTGGGTGACAACTGCGGCTGTAGAGTCTGTGTGACAACCCGCATTTGTAGCGCCGGGCTTCAGCCCGGCACGCTCGTTTTCTTGCATTTGCCGCCCTGAAGGGCGCCGCTACAGCGTCTTTCTCCGCGTTTTCACCCAGGCGCTTTAACCCACGCCCTCCAGGTTGCAGACGTTCAGGTTAGCGTCGTTGCCAATGACTTCGGATGGAAATGGAGACTGGGATGGATGTGATTCGGGCTATTTTCTCGGACGTGGGAGGAGTGCTGGGTTCGAACGGCTGGGACCGGCCTACGCGCAGGAAGACAGTTGAGCAATTCAAGATCGACTGGCCCGATTTCGAAGACCGGCACGAT
>JBOGJY010000302.1:0-18983 GCA_050745325.1 Terriglobia bacterium | reverse complement strand
GAAAAGACATGTCGATGCGTGACGACACGAAGGAATTCATAAACAGTAGGCCAAGTGGTAAACCATGGCTCTACGGACGACGCCCATTGACCCAACAGTGCTCGCATTCGCTGCTGTCCGGTGAAATCTTCGTCTGCAGCATAAACCAGCAGGTTGCTATCGATAACGAACACGATCAGCCTTTTTTCTTAGCTCCGTACAGCCGCGCGTCACGGTCAGCATCCAACACCCGGTACAACTCCTCGCGATCAGCGATGTTGATTAAGGGAGGACCCATTTTAAAACTGGGTAGCCGGAGGGGAAGCTTGTGCCTCGGCTTTTCACGTAAACCTTGGCGCAGAAATTCCGTAGCCAATTCGGAGAGCGTCTCACCTCGTTCTACCGCGCGGCGTTTAAGGTCCTTGAACACAGGATCAGGAATGATCAAGGTAGTCTTCATACGGAAAAACATCGAATCGGAGGAAGTGACGGGAAGCAAGGCGGTGGCCGCAGCTATCGTCTGACCACGAATCACTAACTACGAACCACGGTCTTGCAAAAGGAGAAAACTATGGAATCTGACGGAAACCACCTCATCAAGATTGAAGGTGTTACGAAGGTCTTTTACACCGACGAGGTTGAGACCCACGCGCTTTCAGGAATTCACTTGGCGATCAAGAAGGGAGAGTACGTCTCGATTGCCGGCCCTTCGGGCTGTGGCAAGTCGACGCTGCTCTCGATTATTGGTTTGCTGGATACACCGACCGGCGGAAAATACCTGTTGAACGGGGCCGCCGTGGAAGAGCTTGGCTTGGGTGAGCGCTCTCGCATTCGTAACCGCGAAGTGGGGTTCATCTTCCAAAGCTTCAATCTTATTGGCGACTTGAATGTTTTTGAAAATGTGGAACTGCCCCTCACGTATCGCGGCATGCCGTCGCCGGAACGCAGGCAGCGCGTACAGGATGCGCTCGAGCGAGTGGGCATGTCCCATCGTATGAAGCACTATCCGTCACAGCTTTCGGGCGGCCAGCAGCAGCGCGTGGCCGTGGCCAGGGCGCTTTCCGGTGAGCCGGCGGTGCTGCTGGCCGATGAGCCCACTGGCAACCTGGACTCGAAAAACGGCGAAGCGGTGATGGAGTTGCTCCAGGATCTGCATCGCGCCGGAGCGACCATCGTGATGGTCACACACGACCCGAGGTTCGCCCGCCACGCGCAGCGGACCATCAACATTTTTGATGGAAGGATTGTCGATGAAAATGCTGAACAACCAGCCCCGTCGGAACAGGTACAATAGTACATTCTAGGTTTAAGGTGTCAGGTTCCAGGTTTCAGGCCCTATTGGCTCATTGTCCGCGACATGGAACGTTGCATGATATTCCGCACCGGCTACTGCTGACACTTGACATCCGAAACCTGACACCTTCCTTTCCGGAGCTTTCATGATCCAGATGATCAACATCGAAAAGTCTTATCCGATCGGGCCCAGCCGCTACTACGTTCTGCGGCGGATCAACCTGGAAATCAGAGAAGGCGATTTTCTCACCATCATGGGACCATCGGGCGCCGGTAAATCCACGCTGCTTTCTATTCTTGGTATGCTCGACGGTGAATGGAAGGGCGAGTACTACCTCTTCGACCAGCCAGTTCATAGACTCAGCGTGAAGCAGCGGGCGGACCTTAGCAAAAAGTACACTGGCTTTGTCTTCCAGCAATATCATCTGCTCGATGGCCTCACCGTCGCTGAAAATCTGGATATTCCGCTTTCCTACCGCAACGTCAGGAGCTCTGAAAGGCAGGCGCTTGTGGCGGACATTCTGGACCGTTTCCATATTGTTGGCAAAAAAGATCTCTATCCTAGCCAACTCTCCGGAGGCCAGCAGCAGCTTGTCGCCGTCGCGCGCGCTATCATTGCCAGCCCAAAACTGATTCTCGCCGATGAGCCTACCGGAAATTTGCACTCAAGCCAGGGCAAGGAAATTATGGAGCTGTTCAAAAGGCTGAACGGCGAAGGGACGACAATCGTACAAGTGACTCACTCGGAAACAAACGCAGCCTACGGGAATAAAATCATCAAGCTGGCGGATGGATGGATATCGTAAAGGCAGCAGCCAACAACAAGCAAGAGAAGCTATCCACCATCAGCCTTCAGCGAACCCGCAGCCAGGGCGCGCGATGTTTGCGTGTGGGGGGTCCCACTGCTTTGGGTCTTCGATTTCCGTTGCAAGATTGAAGCGTTAAAGCAGTATGCCGGAACCACTGATGCCTGAAGGCTTTTTGCTCGTCACAGGTCACTCGCCGTTTGGGTCTTCGGCGCAATGAACCCACGAACCTCGAATTCCAATCCGTCACCTCGGATACTCATTGCTGACGACCAGCCGAGTGTTCTCGAAGCGCTCCGCCTGCTGCTCAAAGGGGAGCACTATGAAGTGGAGACTGCCGCGTCTCCAGCAGCCTTGCTCAAAACGCTAGAAGGCGCCGATTTTGATGCTTTGCTGATGGACCTCAACTACGCGCGCGACACCACTTCCGGCCAGGAGGGCCTGGACCTGATTGCGCGCCTTCAGGCGATCGATAGCACGCTGCCGATTGTGGTGATGACAGCCTGGAGCAGCGTGGAACTGGCGGTGGAGGCGATGCGGCGGGGAGCGCGGGATTTCATCCAGAAGCCCTGGGATAACACACGCCTGCTTGCCATTCTGCACGGCCAGGTGGAGCTAAGCCGCGCCTTGCGCGAAGGCCAGCGCCTTGAGGCGGAAAACCGGCTTCTTCGCTCCGGCAGCGTTCCTTCGCTCGCCGCAAACTCTTCATCGATGCGCCGGGCGCTCGACCTCATCCATCGAGTGGCTCCTTCGGATGCCAGCGTGCTAATCACCGGAGAACACGGCTCTGGTAAGGAAGTCGTAGCCCAGACCCTGCACACGTTATCCACCCGCGCCGCCGGACCGCTGGTTACGGTTAACGCCGGAAGCATTCCTGAAGGGGTTTTCGAGAGCGAGATCCTCGGCCATGTAAAGGGCGCTTTTACTGACGCCAAAACGGACCGCGTCGGCCATTTTGAGCTCGCCTCGGGCGGCACGCTCTTCCTCGATGAGATTGCCAACGTGCCGCTTGGCCAGCAAGCGAAGCTGCTGCGGGTCATTGAAACCGGCGAAGTACATCGCGTAGGCTCTTCGAAAACTTACCGCGTGGATGTGCGCCTTATTTCGGCTACGAACGCGGGCCTGCGCGAGGAAGTGGCTGCGGGCAGGTTTCGCGAAGACCTTCTCTTCCGGTTGAACACCATAGAAATTCACCTGCCGCCACTGCGCGAGAGACCGGAGGACATACTGCCGCTTGCGCGCGGCTTTCTTAGCCAGTTTGCAGGGCGGTACCGCAAGACTCTCTCGGGCTTCAACTACGCCGCCGAACAAGCCCTGAAGGGCTATTCCTGGCCGGGAAACGTGCGTGAACTCAATCACGTAGTCGAACGGGCCGTGCTGATGTCACAGGAGAACTCGGTGAGTGTGGCCGATTTGGGATTAAGCCAGGAAGGTCGTGACCACGGCCGGCTGGAAGAACTGCCCCTGGAAGATGTCGAACGATTGCTGATCCGAAAGTCTCTTGATCGTTACGAAGGAAACATCAGCCAGACCGCGCACGCTCTCGGCCTCAGCCGCAGCGCTCTTTACCGCCGCCTGGAAAGGTACGGGATCAAGACCACGTCCACCCAGGATTGAAGAGGGACCCAGCAAGCTTGGACTCATCGCCCACGCGCCTGGCAAAGCCGATTTTTTCCAAATTGCCGCCCGCCCGTTCTCACTTGGCGAAGGGAACCATGCGGGATTTGAGAATGCGGGGGTCACGCGTGAGCAGAGGAATGCGTTCGACGATGCTGGTGGCGGCGATGATTTCATCCGCGGGATCGGAGGAGAAATCCAGGCGCGTGCTCGCGCGGGCAATTTCGAGGCTAATGGGGATAACGTGAAGGCGCCTGTGTAGCAGGCGGAACTCCGGGCTGGCAAAATCCACCTCAACCCGTCCGCGTCCCGCAAGCATTGCCAATTCCCAGAGAACGATATCGGAGATTGCCAAGTCCTCAGCCGCTATCAGGCGCTGTTCCCCGGGCGTGAGTTGATCTAGTGTGGTGAAAACCAGAAGATGAGTGTCGAGGTTTAGCATTTACCGCACTGAGCGTTCCACTTGACGCCCGTCGAAAAGATGTCGCCCTTGATCTTGATTTTGCCTTTCATGCAACCTATCAGGTCGGCGCTGCCGGTGCGGCGAAGGGGCATCACTTTTGCCACCGGCCTGCCGCGTTTGGTGACAACAATGCCCTGCGGCTCGAGTTCATCGAGGATTTTCAAGCATTTGGTTTTAAACTCGCTTGCACTCAGCGTCTTGACGTTCGTTTTCATAACATTCATTATGCCAGATGACCGGTCATGTGACCAGTCATGATTAACGAGCCTTCGTCTCACACCGGCTAGTCATATGCCCTCACCCTCCAGCCCCTCATCCCACAGCCGGGGGTGAGGTGGCGATATGAACCTTGGCTCATCCGCATTGGGTTTCACAAATCTAAGGATCTAGCGGCGAACAAGCCGTTGAGTCAACAGTGGCGCCCTTGACGCTAGAATGGTTACGATTGCTCTATGTCCCGGTTTCCCAAGGCCAATCAACGCGCTCAAAGACTCACCTTTGTGCGCCGGATCGTGGGCATGGCCTTGTTATCAGGCTTTCCGGCGCTGGCTGTGGCGCTGGCGCTGCTATGGACCAGGAATTATAGCGAGAGAACTCAGTGGACGCTCTGCATCGCAATCGTGTCTTTCTGGCTGGGGACGTGCCTGGCCCTGCGGCGCCGCGTCGAGGTTCCGTTGCAGACGCTCTCCAACCTGCTTGCCGCCTTGCGCGAGGGAGATTACTCCTTCCGCGCCCGCCGGTCCGCGGGCGATGATCCCTTGGCGGAAGTGATGCGCGAGGCCAACGCGATCATCAACCTGCTGCGCGAGCAGCGGATGGATGCGCTTGAAGCGACGTCTCTGCTACGGAAGGTGATGGAGGAGATCGACGTTGCCGTTTTCGCCTTCGACACCGGCAAACGCTTACGTCTGGTCAATCTTGCGGGCGCGCGCCTGCTGGCGCAGCCCACCGAGCGGCTGCTGGGCGCTACCGCTGGCGAACTCAATCTCAGCCGCTGCTTGGAGGGTGAGTCGCGGCGCGTCGAGCAAACTTCATTTCCCGGCGCCCCGGATCCTGGCGCCCGCTGGGGCATCAACCGCAGCAGCTTCCGCCAAGGCGGACTTCCGCTGCAGCTTCTGGTGATTACAGATCTACGCCGCGCGCTCCGTGAGGAGGAGTTGCAGGCCTGGCAGCGCCTCGTGCGGGTGCTCGGCCACGAGATCAATAATTCGCTTGCGCCGATCAAGTCAATGGCCGGCAGCCTCGAAACCCTGCTGCGCCGGAACCCGCGGCCTTCCGACTGGGAGGACGACGTCGAGCATGGTTTGCGCGTGATAGGCGGCAGGGCCGAGGCCCTCAGCCGCTTCACCGGCGCCTACGCCAGCCTGGCAAAACTTCCCAAGCCCAACCCGCAGCCATTCGAAGTGGGCGCGTGGGTACGGCGGGTTATAGCTATGGAAACGCGCCTCCCCGTCAAACTTTCGCCTGGCCCGGAACTCACAATCCGGGCCGACGCCGATCAGCTCGAGCAGCTCCTCATCAATCTCATCCGTAACGCGGCCGACGCCTCGCTCGAGACGGGCGGAGCGGCCAGCATCGGCTGGAAAAAAAACGGCGTCAGCCTCGAACTGTGGGTAGAAGATGAGGGCCAGGGCATCGCAAATCCCGCCAACCTCTTCGTTCCATTTTTCACCACCAAGCCGGGAGGGGTCGGCATCGGTCTCGTGCTCAGCCGCCAAATCGCCGAAGCCCACGGCGGTACTCTGACGCTTAAAAATCGACCCGCGAAGCGCGGGGCCGAGGCGAGGCTTCTGCTGCCACTGAGTTCGGGGATTAAGTCGATAAATCAATGATCCAATGATTCAATTTCCTTACCAGATCTTGCATTGTTCCGCCGGCCGCCGCACCATCGCTTCTCCGGCCTTGCACCCCCACGCGTTGGCAAAAGCTGGCATGTTCGAAAGCGGGCCGTTCACGCGGAAGCGGTTCAGCGGATGCGGGTCCGTTTGCGTGAGCAGGCGGGCAAATGCGGGCCGCGTGTTGGTCGCCCAGACTTGTGCGTAGCCTAGAAAAAAGCGCTGCTCGGGGGTGAAGCCGCCGGTTTTCTCATGGGACTTTGCCTCGGCGGTCCTCTGAAAGGCGGCATAAGCAATGGTGAGGCCTCCGAGATCCGCGATGCTCTCCCCTTCCACCAGCTTGCCGTTTTCGTGCAGCGTGCCCTCCGCCACAAAATTATTGAACTGGGTCACAATACACTGGGCGCGCGCGTTGAAGCGCTTCATATCCGCTGGTGTCCACCAATCCTTCAAGTTCCCCTGCGCGTCAAACTGGCGTCCTTCGTCGTCGAAGCCGTGCGTCATTTCGTGGCCGATGACGGCTCCAATGGCCCCATAATTGACCGCGTTATCCGCCTCGGGACTGAAGAACGGCGGCTGCAGGATGCCCGCCGGGAAAACAATCTCATTCATCAGCGGATTGTAGTATGCGTTCACGGTAGGCGGGGTCATGCCCCATTCTGTGCGATCAACGGGCTTACCGATTTTATTCAGCTCGCGGTGAAACTCAAACGTGTTGGCGGCGAGGGCGTTGTCCAGGTAAGGGCCGCGAGTGATATTAAGAGCCGAGTAGTCTCTCCACTTGGAAGGGTATCCAATTTTCTTCACGTAGACTTCGAGCTTGGCGATGGCGAATTTTCTGGTACTCGGGCTCATCCAGCTTAACGTGCTGAGGTCGCTGTGGAGCGCGGCGATCAGGTTATTTACCATCGCCAGCATTCGGGCTTTCGACGACGGAGGGAAAGCCACCTTCACGTATTGCTCGCCGAGCGCCATGCCAATCGCTCCGTCCGTCGCGCGGACGCAGCGCTTCCAACGCGGTAAAATCTGCTGGGTTCCGGTGAGGGTTTTGCCGTTAAAATTGAAGTTTTCGTCCACGAAGGGGTCGGAAAGGTATGCCGCCGCGGCGTCAACCAGGCGCCAGCGAAGATAGGCCTTCCACTCCGGCAGCGGCACAGAGGTGAGGAGCGAACTGACCTCCTTGAAGAAAACCGGCTCGTCCACATTGACGCTGCCCATTTTGGGGTGGCCGATCTCGCCGAAATAATCCTCCCAGGAAATGGAAGGCGCAAGCGTCTTGAGACCGGCCATGTCCATCTTATTGTAAAGGGCCTTCGGATCACGCAATTCGACTGGGGTTTTAGACGCTTTGGCAAGCCCAGTCTCGATCTTCATCACGGTTCCGGCTTCAGAGGCCGCAACGCCGGGCTTATCCCCCAACAACTCGAACATCTTCGTCACGTGGCCGGTGTACTGCTGGCGGATTTGCTTCGACTTCGCATCCTGTTTGGTGTAGTAGGTGCAGTTCGGAAGGCCCAGACCGCCCTGGCCGGCCTCGCCGATCATCATATTGCTGTTCTTGAAGTCCTGCTCGGAACCAAAGCCGAAAACGGCATCCACGCCAAGGGTCTGCAGCCGGGCAATCTCTTGTTGAAGGCTTTGGCGGTCATGAATTTGACCGATCCGCTGGAGTTCCGGCGCGAGTGGCTTCGAGCCTTCGGCGTTGATCACTTGCGTGTTCATGCAACTGGCCCAAAAGTTCCCCAGTTTCTGGGTGTTCGAGTCTGCTGCCCTGGATTTGCCGGCCGCGTCCTTTTCGAGGAGATTGCGCAAAATTTCGCGGTTGCGCTCCGCCAGCACGCTAAACCTGGTCCACCAGGGGTACGCAGGCGGTATGGGGTTCTTGGCCTTCCAGCCGCCGTCAGCATAAAGGAAGAAATTCGTGCACGGCTTCACCTTGGGATCGAGATTCGAGGTGTCGAATCCCTTGCCCGCTGCGGGCGCCGCCTCCGATCCCACCATTGGGAGAGCTTTGGCCCGCAAGCCACGCGGTCCAGCGAACGCATGACGTGATGCCAGGACGCCCGCCCCAACTGCCAAGCCACAAATGCAGACAGCCATCACCCACAATTTCATTTGACGCGTTAAGTGACGCAATGGAAGACACCCCGCAAGATAGAATTTGACACACAGTCCCCGCTAGAACAATTTTCAAATCCTATCAGAATAAACGGGCAGGCGCTACAGTCTGACATTATCTCACACCGTTCAGGCCGGGGCGATCGCTGGGGCGCTAGTGTATGATGATTTCGGTGAAATTCTCCGGAAGGCTGTTTAGGATGGTTGGAAGCTTATCTTTAAGTAATGGGTCTCGCGGGGGTGACCGGCTCTTTCGATTGGCATGTGCTCTTTGTTTTGCCGCCTCCATGGCAGCGAGCGCCGCCGGCCAGCCCGCGCGCGGCGAGGTTCGTCTCAGGATCCGGGATCAGAAGGGTGGATCGCTAATGGCTTCGGTGGAGCTCGTCAGCCGGGCTAACCACGTTGAACGCAGCTTCCTTACCGATCAGAAAGGGAATTACATAGCCCGGGAGCTACCTTTCGGTGTGTACCGCTTGCGAGTGTCTCACGAAGGGTTCATTCCCGCCGAACAGCTCATTCAGGTCCGCTCTGAAGTTCCTCTTCTCGTTTCTGTGACGCTTGGCCTTGCGTCTGTTCGCAGCCAAGTGAACGTCTCGGACTCGGCGACCCTGGTGGACCCGGAAAGCGTGAGGATGGCGTATTCATTCGGCTCGAGGGCCATCAAGGAAGAACTGCCGGCGCAAGTGGGCCGCGGCCTGGCTGATCTCGTTAACTCAGAGCCTGGGTGGCTCTACGAGGCCAATGGTGTTCTGCATCCTCGCGGCTCGGAATACGACGTTCAGTTCGTGGAGAATGGAGTCCCTATCACAGAAAACCGCTCGCCCGCGTTCGCGCCGGCCTTGGAGCCGGGCAACGTGCAATCGATGCGGGTGATGACAGCGGGTTTTCCGGCGGAATATGGCAGGAAGCTTGGCGGTGTTGTCGAGGTGACCGCGCCGGAGGATGTCATACCCGGTCTGCATCTGACGGCCGCCTCCGAAGCCGGCAGCTTCTCAACGGCCAACGGTTATGTGGGAATTGGGTACGGGCGCGGCTCGAACCAACTCACCCTAAGCGGCAACGCAGGTCTTACCGATCGTTATTTGGACCCGCCCGTGCTCACCAATTACACCAATCGCGGCTCGACGGGCGGATTCACCGCGGCATACGCGCGCGACCTCACCAGCCGCCAGCGGGTGCGATTCTCTGTGGCGCAACACGAAGTCCGCTATCTCGTACCCAACGAGCTTGTGCAGGAGAATGCCGGTCAGCGCCAGGACGTCGCAACCGGGGAGACGAGCGGCCAGGTGGATTACGAGTGGGATTTATCCCCGAGATTGTTGTTTGAAGCCGAAGGAAGTGTGCGCGATGACTCCTTCAGGCTCTGGTCGAATGACTTGGCTACTCCGGTCGTGATCAGCCAAAGCCGTGGTTTCCGCGAAGGTTATGGCAGGCTGGCTCTGGCAGGTCAGTATGGCCGCCACGATTGGAAGATTGGAACGGACGCGATTTTTAACCCGGCGCATGAAGCCTTGCAGTATCAGATTACGAACGCTTCGCTGTTCGACCCGAATACATCCCTGCGCTTCAGCTTCCTTGACCATCGGACCGATTTTGAACCTGCCGCCTATGCGGAGGACGAAATTCACAGCAAGAACTGGAATGTGAGCCTTGGGTTGCGCTATGACAACTACAACTTCGTTGCTCATGACTCCGCCTGGAGTCCGCGCGCGGCAGTCTCGCATTATTTTGCTTCAGCGGGTCTTTTGGTTCATGCATCCTACGACCGCGTTTTTCAGACGCCAGCCATGGAGAACCTCTTGCTCGCAAGTTCTCCCCAAGTTGATCAGACCAGCAGCCTGGTGTTGCGCCTGCCGGTTGAGCCATCGCGGGCGAATTATTATGAGGTAGGGGTGACGAAAGGCTTTCTGGGTGAGCTGCGATTTGACGTGAATGTGTTTCGCAGGGATTTCAGTGACTATTCCGACGACGATACGCTGCTGGATACAGGCGTCAGCTTTCCCATCTCCTATGCAAGCGCCTGGATTCAGGGGGTCGAGGGCAAGCTTGAGGCGCCGCGTTGGGGCCGGTTCTCCGGTTTCGTCAGCTACGCCAACCAGGAAGGGGTTGGCCAGGGACCTATCACCGGCGGCCTTTTTATCGGCGCCGAGGCGCTTGAAGATATTCCTGATAACAGCCGTTTCTGGGTTTCACAGGACCAGCGCAATACGGCGCGAGGTCATTTGCGTTTTCAAGCGAGCAAGCGTGTTTGGCTCGCAACGGACACATCCTTCGGCAGCGGCTTGCCAGTGGAGCTTGATACGGGTGACACAGACTACAGTTTTCTTCTCGCCCAATATGGCCCCCGGATTTTGAGCCAAGTCGACTTTGCCCGCGGGCGGGTGCGCCCTTCTTATTCAATTGACGCCTCCGCCGGCGTCAATCTGTACGCTAAAGAGAGTAAGGTGGTGAGCCTCGAAATGCAGGGATCAAACCTCACCAACCATCTTAACCTGATCAACTTCGCCAGCTTGTTTTCCGGGACGGCCGTAGCCGTCCCTCGCAGTTTCGGGGTGCGGCTCAAGGTCAATTTCTAACGAGGCTACGCCTCAGACCCACGAGTCGTGCCGCCACCGCGAAGCGGTGGAACATGAGTATACGTGGGTGAAACCCACGGAACGTGAACCACGGTCCTTCCTCCGCAACCCCGGAGGGGTTGAAGTTCGCCAAACCATCACCGGCTGGCACATACCCGGCGCACAAGGCGGGTTAAGATCGTTAGACGTTCGGCCCCTTCAGGGCCGGCGGCCTTCTCCGTTCGGGACCGTGGGTTTTACCCACGGCTATTCATGTCGCTCCCCGTCGGGGAGCAGAAGAGCAAACAAGATGAACCGAAGAGCTTTCGTCCGGTTTTCGTCGATGGCTGCCGCGACGGCGGCGGGCGGGGCAAGCTTGCCGCGCGGCGAAGCGCGGGAGACCCGCCGCCTCGCGCCGGGAAAAGGGCTTCTGAAATTGGGGACGCAGTTTGGCGGCGTACAGCCCTCTGACGATATGCTTCGCGCTCTGGCTGAATTTGGCGTCAGCCATATGTGCAGCGGGCTTCCTTCGGCTCGCTTCGATGAAAACTGGAGCGTTGAAGGGCTGACCCGCCTGCGCGAGAGGGTGGAATCTTTCGGCATCAAGCTCGAGATCGTCCCTCTGCCCATGAGCAGCTCGACCATCGATAAAGCTGAATTCCCCGGCATCATGCTGGGCAAAAGCCCCGAGCGCGACCGGGAAATCGACGCCATCTGCCAGATGATCCGCAACGTAAGCCGCGCCGGAATTCCCGCCGTGAAGTACAACTTCAGCATCCTTGGGGTCGTCAGGACGAAGCCCACGCCTGACCGCGGGGGCGCGCTCTACAGCACGTTCAATTACGCGGAAGCGACGCGCGAAAATCCGCCTCTCACCCAAGCGGGCGAGGTGAGCGCCGATGAGATGTGGGAGCGCATCACTTACTTTCTCCAGCGCGTCGTGCCAGTGGCGGAAGAAAACAAGGTGAGGATGGCCTGCCACCCGGAAGACCCGGGAATGCCTCTCGACAAAGGCTTCCGCGGAGTTCACCGCGTGCTTGGGCACGTGGAGGGCCTCAAGCGATTGATCGAGATTAATCCCAGCCCCTATCACGGCCTCAACTTCTGCCAGGGCACCGTCTCTGAAATGCTGCCCAATCCGGGCGAGCAGATTTACGACGTCATCCGCTATTTCGGCGTAAGGCGCAAGATTTTTAACGTTCATTTTCGCAATATCCGGGGCGGGTTTCTCAATTTCAAGGAGACTTTCCCGGATAACGGGAGCGTCAACATGGTGAAAGCGATGCGCGTTTACAAAGAAGTGGGCTATGACGGCATGATGATGCCGGATCACGTGCCCAACCTGCGTGTGCCCGCTGGCCACGAGCAGGCTTTTGCCTTCGAGTATGGTTACATCCGGGGTCTCATCCAGGCGGTCGAGAACGAACCCTAAAGACCAACGACTAGCGCCGCCACCGCGAAGCGGTGGAAGATGAATAGCCGTGGGTGGAGCCCACGGAACGTGAGCCACGGACATCTTCGACAACCCCGGAGGGGTTGAATAATGATGTTGCCAAATTGGCGCATAAATCGTTCAGCCCCTTCAGGGCTGGCTGCCTTCTCCGGCCGTGACCGTGGGTTTCGCCCACGGCTATTTTTGTTGCTCCCCTTCGGGGAGCAGGAACCGCGGCGCAACGAAACATGACTCATTCACACCAAGTTTTGTGGCTTGAACCTTCATTCAAGCCTGCGCGGCAATTTCAGGGCGCGGCCCGGAAGGACCGGAAGGAAACGTAAGCTTAAATGTGGTTCCCGCATGGCCGGTGCGCTCGACACAGATCGAGCCGCCGTGATCCTGGACCATTTTTTGGACGATGGCCAGACCCAATCCAGTCCCATTCTCTTTCCCATGACTGACAAAGGGCTGGAATACAGTTTCCAGGATAGGTTCCGGAATGCCCGGACCATTATCCGCGATGCGGACTTCGAGGCCCTCGGGCGATTTCCGGATTCGCACCTCAATCAGTCCGGACTCCGGCGGGACAGCCTCGCAGGCGTTGAGCAACAGGTTGTGAAAGACCCGCTCCAATTTCGCCGGATCAAACCATCCTTCGCACTGCCCTTCGTGCCACACGCTGATTCCAATCCGGCGGAACTCGGCGCGGGCCTGTACCAACTGGATTGCGCGGCGGATCGAATCCTCAATACTGCAATAAAGCGGATGCGTGTTCTGGCGGGCTTTCGAGAATTCAAGGATTGAGTTGATGAGCCCCGCCATGCGATTGACCGCCTGGCGGATTTCATCGTAGAAATCCTTCCGCTGGAATTCCGGAAGGTTGCCCTCGGAGAGAAACTCAGCGTAAGCAAGAATCCCGGTGAGCGAATGGCGCAGATCGTGGGACATGGCGCTGGCCATGCGGCCGATGGTGGCGAGCCTTTCAGCGTGCAGCAGCTCGTTCTGAGTTTTCTGCAAGCTCTCGCGCATCCGGCTGAATGCGCCGGTAAGCTCGCCCACCTCATCTCCGCTGGTCGGCAGCAGAGGGTAAGCAAAGTCACCCTCTTCAAGCGCGCGCACGCCTGAAACCAGATTATCCAGCGGGCGCGTGATCGTATGAGAAATAAGAAAAGCCAGACCCACACCCGCAAGGACCGCAACGAGTCCTACTCCAAAAAGCCACCGGTTCAAGTTGTTGAGAAACAGGGTGGCCCGGTCGTAAGATTTGAGCACCGTCAGGCTGACGGTTTGGCTCCCTTCCGGCGGCAGTTTTACCGAGGCGCACACAAACTGTTCTTTGCCCAACTTAATTTGAATGGATTGGCGGCCGGTATCGTCCGGGACGCGGTTAATCTGCCGCAGCAGCTCAGCGTGCTGGCCGGGCGCAAGCGTGCTGATGACCAGGTTATCTCCATATCGAAACGCCACTTGGCTCGAGGCAACCTCGCTCACTTCTTTCGCCACACCAGGCCCCACCTCATAGCCGATGCCGAGCACGCCTAGCGACAGCCCTTCCGGGGGGCGTCCAAAATACACGGGTTGCAGGAAGACTTCATAGAGATGGCCCTTGCCGTACCACCAGCTCCTGGTCTCGCCCGCATCCAGCGTGCGCCAGATAGAGGCTTGAGCGGCTGCAACCGTGAACCCCTGGGTGGACGTGTGCAGGGCCACCAATTTTCCGGTGCGATCCGCCAGGACGAACAGGTCGTTTCCAGCCAGACGCCAGAGTTCTGTGGAGCCATCCTGAATGGTAGCCGCGTCTTGCGTGGTCATGAGGGCGCGAAGGTCGGGCAAGTCCGCCAATAATTTGGCCGACCTCATCAGGGTGGCTTCCCGGTGATGTTGAAAGTTTTGGAAAGTAATGACGGAGTTGTGAAGGGCTTCGGTGATGTCCCCGCGCACATTCTGCTGCACGCGAAAGCGCACGATAAGGACGGTGGCGCAAGCCAGGAGGCTTGAAATAAAGATCAGGGAAAACAGGAGCTTTGTGCGCAGGTTGATTCTATTCATCGCGGCGGCGTCCAGGCTGCTCCCCGCTTGCGGGCGAACACCCGGACCCCCTCATCTTGTAAGCCTTCCGGCGGACGCTCAGGGCACAAATTTATAGCCGGCCCCGTGCACCGTCCTGAAGTGAAGAGGGCGTTCGGGGTTCGCTTCCAGCTTCTGGCGGAGCTTCAGAATGTGATTGTCCACGGTGCGGGTTGAAGGGTAACAGTCGTAGCCCCAGACTTCATTCAGAAGCTCGTCTCTCGAGATAACGCGCTCCGGCTGGCCTGCGAAATACTTGAGGATCTTGAATTCCTGCGGAGTCATTTCGATCAGCGCCCCCGCCCGTTTCAGCTCCATCTTGGAGAAGTCGATGAAGACATCGGAAAAAGAATACTGCTCGATCTTTCCCCCGCGCTGCAAGCGCCGGAGGGAGGTTCTTACTCTCGCCAGCAGCTCCCTGGGGCTGAATGGCTTGGTGATGTAATCGTCGGCGCCCAGCTCGAGCAGAAGCACTTTGTCGATTTCATCGGTTGTGGCGCTCAGAATGAGGATCGGAAGCCCTGGCGAAGCCTTGCGGATTTCCCGGCAGACTTCCCGGCCCGGCATCTGCGGCAGCTTCAAATCCAGGATCACCAGCGAGGGTGGCGACGCCTGAAACGTCGCGAGGCCCGTGGCGCCGTCCGCCGCAAATTCCGTACTGTAGCCTTCAGACTCAAACAGTTGCTTCAAGGCTTTGTGAATCGCGCGGTCGTCTTCAATTACGAGCAGCTTTTCCATGCTTGTTCAGGATGCAAAACGCGGCAGGCTGAATTGCATCGTTCCTCCAGAGCAAGATAATGTGACTAACCCTTCGATGAGAGAAACCCAACTCCACTTAAGCCTACACCCTCCGCGCCGCCGGAAATTGGATTTGATAAATCTTTTACAAATTAGTTACAACCTGAAGGTCGAGATGCGCCCGGAAGTTTGTTAATCGGATAGTGGACGTTTTAAGGCGGTTCATGGCGCAAGACGGGTGATGGAGTGAAGAAAACTGTCCCGATTATCTCGTTTGTCTCAAAAGTCTCAGAGTGGTGTGTTAGGCTTGAGTGAGGGCCTTGTAGCGTTTTGCGCTTAAAACTCTGCGGCTTTTGGTTATGACCGCTAAAATGCCGCAGAGTTTCAAAAGCAAAACTCTGCGCTCCAAGACGGGGCGCTGCTTGCCGGGCCCGCGCCGGAAGCGGGGGAAAACAGAAAGGACAGCAAGGCCCTGATGATGGATCAAAAACAGATGGAGCGGGGGGGAAGAAATGAGGGCAGAAGGGGGCTAAAAAACAAAAAAAGGATTGTTTTACTTTTTTTCAAGCCGTTGAAACCAAAGGATAATTAGTAACACGAACCGGCGCGAACCGGACTTTTGGCGCGATCCCTTCCCCGTCAATCGATTGAATATGAAGGGGATAAGTCAATTTTCATACGAACCGGAGGCATTTGTAACAAAAGAAAGGCGATTGCGGCTTCAGTCGGAGGTTTTCTCCGCTTGGGGTGCAAAAACCGTCGTTTTCTGCGGTTTGGGTTCGGTTCGTGACCGGCCTAAAATCCGAAATACGAGCCTTTTCCGGTTCGGTCCATTTGGGTTTTGAGGCGTTTTGGCGTTTCTTTAGCTCTGCGTTCGTATTTCAAGTGCAGGGCTGCTGTAGCGGCGGCCTCGGGCCGCCGGTCATTACTATTTACAAACCGGTGGCCAGAGGCCGCCGCTACAACCGCAGTTGCCACACAGACTCTTTGGGGTTGTAGCGCCTTTTGATAGAGGTTGGCGGCATTAAGCCGCCTCTACATCAAACTGAGACACTACCCGTACCGGCAGCTTTTCGCTACAGCGTCACTATAATGGGTAATTCTCAATAAGAGCTATTTCTGTGTCGAGTGAGGGGCGGGAGGAAATCATGAGTGAACCACGAACCGGAGTTCGCAACTTTGGCTTCTGCCTGGTAATCCTGCTTGGGAGCGCCGCGTGGTGTTTCAGCCAAAGCGCGCAGCCAGCGGCCGCGCCAGCCAGTTCCGAATCAAGCGCGACCAGCGCCTTAGAAGCTCAGATTATGGCGCTTCGATCGGCCATGACCGGAATGCAATCCCGCATGAACCGGATGGAGACAGAAACCCAGAGCCTGCGGGCGGAACTCCGCGACACACAAACACGATTGGCGCTCTCGCGGCAGGACCCACCAGCCCCAGCGGTTGCCGCCAGCCGGCCCGCGAGCCCTGCCCTCCAATCTACCGGCAGCCCTGCCACAAACCCTACTGGCAGCCAGGCGGCGGCAATCACTTCGGCGGGTAGCTCTACGAATTCGGCTCAACGCCGTCTGTCGGATATTGAAGAGGAACAACAACTCCTTGAGGGCAAGGTTGACGGACAATATCAGACAAAGGTCGAGAGCGCCTCCAAGTACCGGGTCCGATTGTCTGGCATTGCGCTGCTGAATTTGTTCACCAACCGGGGAAGCGTAGACAACCAGGATATTCCGGGCGTGGCGGTTGCCCCCGCGCCCTTGGATTCGAATGCGGTGTTCGGCGCCTCGGTGCGCCAGTCGATGCTCGGACTCGAGGTTTTCGGACCAGATGTAGCGGGCGCCCGGACCTACGGCGAAATTCAGACAGACTTCCTCGGCGGCTTTCCTAACGATCTTAACGGGTCCGCCACCGGCATCCTGCGTATCCGCACCGCGAAGGTTGAGATGGATTGGCGCAACACCTCGCTGGTGGCGGGGCAGGATGGGATTTTCTTTTCGCCGTTATCTCCCACTTCGTTCGCCTCGCTTGCCGCGCCAGCTTTTTCGTATTCGGGGAATCTCTGGTCATGGGTACCACAGATTCGCGTGGAGCATCGTTTTGATCTTTCCGATACATCCGGATTGATCTTGCAGGCGGGCATCCTTGATCCGCTCACGGGGGAGCCGCCTGAGTATAGCGCCTACCGGACCGCACAAGCCGGAGAGCGCTCCGGGCAGCCAGCCTACGCAAGCCGGATTGCTTGGACCGGCTTAGCGTTTGGCCGGCCAGTTACAGTAGGCGTGGGAGGTTATTACAGCCGCGAAAATTGGGGATTTGGCAGGAATGTAAATGGCTGGGCAGGCATGGCCGATCTTGATGTGCCTTTGGGGCGCTGGTTCACTTTTTCGAGCGAATTGTATCGTGGGCAAGCCATCGGGGGGCTGGGAGCGGGAATCGGAAGAAGCGTGTTATACAATGGTCCTTTAACTGACCCGGCAACCTCGGTGCTGGGCTTGAATACCGCCGGCGGATGGGCTCAACTCAAGTTTAGTCCTACGGAACGTCTGGAGTTTAATGGCGCTTTTGGAGAAGACAACCCTTTCGCAACGGACCTGCGGCGATTCAGCGGGGCTCGAAGTTATTTTGATGCGTCAACGGACAAGAATCAAAGCGCATTCGTTAACTCGATCTTTCATCTGCGATCCAACTTATTGCTGTCTCTCGAATACCGCCGCATCTGGACTTCAGACGTTGATGAGGCGCCTTACCGGGCAGATCAGATTAATTTGGGAATCGGAGTGCTTTTCTAAGCAGATGAGTTTGGGACCGCCCGGCTCGGTCTTTGCCGCGCTCCTTGCGCTCTCGCTCTTGCTTGCGGGAGGCGCCCTTCCTGCCGCTCATGCGGCCACGGTCGAAGCGCGGGTTAAGTACATAAGTTCATCGAAAAAGGACATGCCTCCCAATGCCTCAAACGTGGTTATTTGGCTCACGCCTCTTTCACCCCAGGCGGCCCCGGAAGCTGAAGCCACGCTCGCCAAGGCCCGGCGTCATTTTCAACTGGTGCAGTCCCACAAACGCTTTGATCCGCACCTGCTGGTTGTCCCGGTGGGGTCGCTGGTTGACTTCCCCAACCGGGACCCGTTCTTCCATAACGTCTTCTCACTTTTTGACGGAAAGCGATTTGACTTGGGACTCTATGAGGCGGGGTCTACACGCAGCGTCAGGTTTGACCGCGCCGGCGTCTCATTTATTTTTTGTAATATCCATCCGCAAATGAGCGCCGTGGTTGTGGTGTTGAAAACGCCGTATTACGGGGTGACCGGCGATTCGGGAGCGGTAAAAATCCTCAACGTGCCGGATGGACGCTACCGGGTTAATATGTGGTCCGAACGGGCTCTCCCGCAAACCCTTAAAACCCTCGTTCGTGAAGTGACGGTCGGCGGAAACAATTCAAGCAGCCTGGGGCTTATTCAGATGAAAGCGTCGGGTGATTTGCTGGCGGACCATAAGAACAAGTACGACCGCGATTACGAGCCTGCCAATTCAAGTTCCAGCCCGTATGAACAGCTTAAATGAGGCGGAGGATGTACGCTCTATGGAGGATTACAAATTAAGTGACGCTAAATGCTGTAGCGGCGGCCAGAGGCCGCCGCTATAACAATATGTAATCCTCCATAGCGGCCGTTCATGCCGATTTGCGGCACACCGCAGCGCCACACGGAGTCCATCTGCCGATGACCTCAAAGTCGTATGAGCAGCGCGGATGGCCATCCCGGCCGGAGTTTATCATCACGCTGGGCGGCCGCCGGATTCACCTCGGCAAGCGCACGCTCATTTGCGGGGTCCTCAACGTCACGCCAGACTCATTCTGGGACGGCGGCCGCTACCTCGACCCTAGCCATGCCATTCGTCACGCGCTCGAGCTCGCAGCGGCGGGCGCCGACTGGATCGACGTGGGCGGCGAATCCACTCGGCCTGGCTCCGAACCCGTCAGCGCGCGCGAGGAATTGCGGCGCGTCCTGCCCGTGATCCGGGGTATTCACAAACGGGCGCCCGGCCTGCCCATTTCGATTGACACCACGAAAGGCGAAGTTGCCGAGCAAG
>JBOGJY010000301.1:0-7724 GCA_050745325.1 Terriglobia bacterium | reverse complement strand
ACTTCACCCAGATTTCCTTCTGCTCCGCCACCGGCATTTCCGGCCAGCCCGGCTCGGAGAAGTTGCGGTTCATGTCCCACTTGATGTACTTGATGTTGTTTTCGGAAAGCATCTTATCAAGCGCATTGAAGATGTAATCTCTCACATCGTCGCGAGCCATGTTGAGCACAAGCTGGTTGCGTGCTTCGCTGCGCGGCCGGCCGGGGAAATTCATCACCCAGCCGGGATGCTTGCGGTAGAGGTTGCTATCCGGGTTGACCATCTCAGGCTCGAACCAGAGGCCGAAATCCATTCCGAGGCTGTTGACGTAGCTGATGAGTGGTTTGAGACCGTGGGGAAATTTCTGCGGGTTCACGGTCCAGTCGCCGAGGCCGGCATGATCGTTATTGCGCTCGCCGAACCAGCCGTCGTCCATCACAAACAGCTCCACTCCGAGCTTCGCGGCCTTTGCCGCAAGCGCCTCCTGGCCCGCCTCGTTCACGTTAAACTCGGTAGCCTCCCACGAGTTGTAAAGCACGGGCCGCACGCGAGGATGCGGGTGGCCAGGCAGAATCTGGTCCAGCTCGAGCCGGTGCATCAAGCGTGAGGCGCCGCCGAAGCCCTGGTTGCTGAATCCGCCGTAATAAGCGGGCGTCTTCAGGCTTTCACCCGGCTTGAGCGGCCAGGAGAAATCAAAGTCATTGAAGCCCCCGGTCACGCGCACCTGATGCGCGGGAGGCGTATCCTCCACCACCAGCTTCCAGTTGCCGCTCCAGCCTAGCGCGCCAAACCAGACGCGCCCATGCTCTTCATTCGCTTCGCCGCGGTAATCAATGGCGAACCACGGATTCAGCTCATGGCTGGTGGCGCCGCGGCGGCTCTCCAGTACCTTCTTGCCGGGATTGATAGGCTCTTGGATCACCTGGTCCTCACCCGCCCAGCGGCCCGTGAGATAAGTGAGGCGGTAGCCCGCGCCCTTTGGAACGTACCATACACCTGACTGCGCGCTTTCGAGCGTCACCACCTGCGGCGTATGGTTTTCAATTTCCGTCTGCTTCGAGATGATGTCTTCCTGCGGGAACACTTGGTAAATAAGGCTTACAAACAGGCCATATTGAATATCTTTCAAGCGGATGGTGAGCGTGTCTCCGTGAATCTCATAGGAAACGTATTTTAGGACCAGATCGCGGTCGCCGTCCGCCAGCGTGATCTTGAGAGAAGGCTCGTTATAGTATTCCCCGCCCCAGCCTGGGTATTCGAGGTTGGTCATCGTCTCGCTTGAATTGAAGGACGCAGCTTCGCGCTGGGAATGGGCCGCAGAAAGATCATTGTCACTCGCGAGCTTTTCGCCCCAATAGAGAAACTGCAATTCGTTGCGCTCGTTCAGCCCCATCGCGTAGGAGGTTCGCGCCGTCGTCAACACCCAGACCTTAAGGTTCGGCAGGTAGCGTACCGGCGCATTATTCATCGCGACGCCCGCATCTCCTAGGGCGCCCACGGCCATCAACACCCCTGCGGCGGCAATTACAGTGATGATCCAAATCAGGACTTTGCAAAAATAATATTGGCGGTCTACCATGGGGTCACTTTTCCTCCTCACTCCGGCTTCAACTATACACCGGGCCGATGGTAGTTTCCGCCCATTTCAAGCCCTAATACTGAGGATTACCCATTATAGTGACGCTATTTTCTGTAGCGGCGCTCTCTGAGCGCCGAAAAACCGGCGGCAAGATGCCGGCGCTACGAATTCTGATGTCACTATAATATGTAATTTTCAATAGGAGGGACGGTAAGCGGTGGAAGCGCGGCTCATCGCATTATTGCAGTTGAGCGAGCGAGCCGTTTTCAGCGGTTAGGCGTTTCGGTTGCCCGCGCACCCAGAGGCGGTCGACCTCAATCCTCGACCACCCTTCGGGCAAACTCGCGGGGAAAGCGCGCCAGTCGCCCTCACGGATGCGCAAGCCGGTAAAACCGAGCAGGGCGGTTTGCAGCAGTGATCCAAAGTTAGTCAAAAAACAGCCGTAATCTTCACTTGGAGCCTCACGGATCATACCAAACGGATCGAGCCAGACGTTCTTCCAGGACCCGTCAAAGAGCTGCCGGGCGCGCTGCCGCTCGCCGAGGAACGCCGCCGTTGCCGCGCCCGCACAAACCGAAAAGCCTAGCCCCGCCCACTGTGAACCCTCAATGTGCGCTTCATAATCAAACGTGCGCCGGAGCACATCCATGCTGACGGGCGGATCGTGAACCGTGAGCAGAGCGAGACTATTGAGAGAATAATTCGGGCCGGGCCGCGCATTGTCATACGGCAGCATGATTCCCCGCCGGGAATCAACAGGCGCCACCAGAGTGTCGTGGATTCGTTTCCACGAGGCGGGCGCCGCCACCCCTGCCTTGGCGGCGCATTGAATCGCAGCCGCAAGAACCATCTTCGAGATCACGTTCACATAGGCGTTGTTATTCGTATCGAGCTCTCCTTCGTCAGGCCCCATGATGTGGTGAATCTCAAAGCCGCGGCGGGTGAAGATTCCGCGGCTCTCAATCCACTCGGCCACGGCGCGTAACAGAGGCCACGTCCCCTCGCGCAGAAAAGCTTCGTCCTGCGTCGCCACTTGATACTCCCAGAATCCAAGCGCCACGTCAGGAGTGATGTGCTGTTCCAGCCAGCCAGTGCCAGCGAAGGTTGGCGTGACGGCGCTTCCATCGGTTTGCGCCGCTTCCCAGGGAAACTGCGCGCCGCGGTATCCAAAGAGACCCGCCAAACGCTTCGCAGCCACGAGGCCTCTCAGCCGGTATTCGAGCAGGGCGCGCGCGGTTTCAGGCGCGGTGAGCGTGATGGGAGATAAAGACCAGCTCTCCGTATCCCAAAAACTGTGGCCGTAGTAATAGGCATGCTGCGACAAGCCGAAGGGAGGCATCCCCGTCTGATTCGACCGGTGAAGACTGGAGTGCAAATAGAAGAACGCAGCGTCAAGCACTCGCTGGTCATCGGTATCGCCGGAAATCCTGATGCGCGATTGCCAGAGATCCGCCCAGGCCCGGCGGTTGTGCTCGCGCAGCAGCTCGAAGCCAAGCCCCGCTCCCCAGCGCGAAAGGCGAATGGCCTCAAGATCAGGCTCAGGGTGATAAAGCTTCGAGACCAGCGCCGCCACGGTTTGCAGGCGGACCGCCTGCCCCTGCCAGGCGTGCAGAAAATAACTTCGCGTGACGCCTTCCGGCGCGCCAAGCGGCGCTTCCTTGCGGATCAGGCCGTCCGGCGTGAGCACGGTAATGGCCGCGCCGAGCTTGCTCAAGCCTCCGTGACTTTCGAAACCCGTCACCAGGTCGATGTCCGTGCGGTCGGGGGCGCTGCTCGTGTAAACGCGCCCTGGGATGTCCTCATTCGAGATCAAAGCCACCAGCTCCAGCTCCGCATCTGCGGAGGGCACGATGCGAATCTCCTGGCAGACCAGTGAGGGGATGGAGCGCGAAGCGAACTGGAGCACTTCAATCGTCAGGCTCGGCCCGCCTGAAGCAAACACCATTTCAGTCAGAAGCTCTCCGGTTGCCATATCCAACTCCTGGCGTTTGACCGTCAGAAGATCAGGGTGTTCGAGCAGGCTGATTTGATTCACCCGAATATCCGTTTCCAGCGGATAGAGAGCAGGCGAGAGGCTCTCCATGCGGTACGGAATGTGGGCGTAAACGAAACCGCTCACCACCGCGAGGGCGCGGGCAATAGGATTGGGGCCGGGGCGGATGCCAATCAGACCGTTCGACAGATAAGCCGGATCGAACCGGCGCGAAAAGTCAGTGACCACAAACTTCGGAATGCCTGATGGCTGCGTCGTGGAAGCGGTTCCCTGCGCTTCGGCAGGCGCTGATTGTGCCACAGCAGGCGGGATCAGGCTGGCCCCGACCAGGGCTGCCGATTGTTTTGCAAATGAGCGGCGCGAAATTCGCATGGTATGCATTCTCCTCTGAATGAACTAGTCCTGCGCTAGTTCGGAAAGCCCGGAAAAGGCCAAGCCTCACGCAAAGACGCCAAGGCGCAAAGCAAACGCAAAGGGAAAGTCTCTCTTTGCAGCCTTTGCAGCTTTGCGCCTTGGCGAAACGCCTCTTTAATTTATTACAGTTTCCTTCGTCCGGCTCGGCTAAAGCTTACCAAGCAAGGTGCAGCCCAAACTGCATGTTCCTCATTGGGGCCTGCACGTCGGTAATCAGCCCCGCCGTTGGCGTATCCGTGTTGGTATTGCTCGGGTCTGCCAGGTTGGTGTAGTTGAACGCGTTGTACACTTCCCATCGGAATTGCAGGTTGAACTTCTCGGAAAGTTTGAAGTTCTTGAGCAAAGCCCAGTCGGCGGAGAAAAGCGGCGGACCCGCCAGCGAATCGCGCCCTGCGCCGCCAAAGAGGAAGGGGCCGGGGATGGCAAACGCCGCCGGGTTAAACCACTGGTTGCGGTTGTGCGGCGTTCCGGAAAACGGATTGCCAATCTGGTTAGGGCGAAGACTCATGTCAGAGTTCAGCGAACTGTTGTTCGAGAGCGACGCCGAAAAAGGTATGCCGCTCTCAATGCTGGTGTTTCCAGTCCACTCCCATCCGGAAATCACCTGCCCGGCGACTCCGCTGGTGTTCGCAAGCCAGCGCTGTCCCTTGCCGATGGGCAGGAAATAGGTGTGCCCCAGGGTGAAGACGTGCGCCCGGTTGAACGACGCCGGCCCGTAATCGAGCTTCGTATCGTACTGGTCGGTGGCGGTGCCAAATTCACCGAAGTCTAACGCCCTCTGGTAGGTGTAGTTGGCGATGATCGACAGGTTGTTCGAGTATTTCTTGACCACCTGAACTTGGAGCGCATTGTAATTGCTGCTCTCGCAATTACACTTATTGAAAATGGTCTGGGTGATTCCGAAAATCCCAAAATAGGGCCGGCGCAGGTTGAAGTCGGATCCGGGCCCAGGGATGGCGGAATTCATGTTCCAGCCGCCGTTCAAATCGCGGCCAACGTTTCCAACATAGCCCGCCGATGCGGTGAGGCTGCCGCCAAACTGGTGCTGGACGGTAAAATTATACGAGTCAACCCAGGGAATCGTATTGTTAACCGGAATGTGCGGTGTGCCGATTCCGTTGGGAAGCGGCAACTGGCCATTTGACGGAATCGTAGGAAAGACAGGCGTGGGTGGCGCACTTCCGATCGACGCCTGCGCGGGCGGCGCTCCCGGCACAAATTGAACCGGGAAAAACGAATTAGATGTCGTGAGGCTTTGATTTACGATGGAAGGGTAGATGTCCGCCGCCAGGTCGTTAAAATTCCAACCGAAGGTTCCCGCAAAGTAGCTGCGTCCATATCCCGTCCGGATTACGGTTTTAGGTGTGAGAGCGTAAGCGATGGCAAGGCGCGGAGAGAAATTGTGGTACGCGGTGTTGACTCCGCCGCTTTGGGAAACCCCGCCGACTCCGGGAATGTAAACCGTGTTATTCGTGATGTCGTAGCGCCCGCCCTGGCCCGGATGAAGAGACGTATCCGCGAACCAGGTATCCCAGCGCAGGCCATAGTTCAGCGTGAGTTTCGGGGTGACCCTCCAGGTGTCTTGCACGTAGTAGAACATACGTTTCTGGCGATCCTGCTGGTTGGTTGAAATTTGGGCAAACCGCTGAAACTGACTAGGATCGCCCAGCAGGAAGCTTGCCAGGCCTGATCCCGAGGAAGCGTCGGTAAGAGAGGAGGTTACGTTCGGTTGGAAGGCGTAGACGCCGGCCCGGTGGTTGTCGCTCGGCAGCCGCAAATTCTGCGCGGCCTGCACTTCGGCGCCCCACTTCACGGTATGGTTGCCGATGATTTTCGTCCAATTGCTCACCCACTGGAAGACGTTTTCGGTTTCGTGAAGGGGGCAATTGCACTGGAAACCCATGTTGAAGGCGCCCGTGCCGTTGATGTTCAGGTCAGGAAGCCCTCCGCTGCCCGCGAGAGTAGGCAGATTGATCCCAGGGATGCCCGCTTGGGCCGCCAGGTTCGTATTCGCATCCAACGGGTTTTCCAAAACGCGGTAGCGCGTAGCGCCAAAGCGGAAATCGGTCAGGAATGTGGGGCTAAAGGTATAATCAGCGCCCAGCACACCATTCTCGGTTAAGCCGTTTGACCGGCCTTCATATATGTTGACGCCCTGGGGATTCACCTCGGGGCCGCCATACAGCCCAAAAGCGCCCGGCGAGAGAACGTAGATGCCCTCATAGCTGTAACGCCCGAAGTAGGTTAGCTTGTCGGTCAAGTTATGATCAACGCGGATGTCAAATTGGTCCGTGTCGTAATTATTTACTCCATTCGCAAGGTAATTTTCCCCTGCGCCGGACGCGCCGGGAAGGTTGGGTAATGGCAGAAAATTGAGCAGGTTGGCCGCTTGTGGAGCAATAGACGTGGTGGGAATCTGGGCGCCCGTAAAAAGTTGCCGTCCCGTGCCATCAGGGTTGCCCGTAGCGGGATTGTAGATGTTTACGCCCAAATCGCCGAGCGCCCCCTGGCGTTCAGCCGCGGTAGGCACACGGGTTTGCGTTGATCCCCCAAGATTTTCGCGGTTTCCTTGGTAATCAAAGAACCACCAGGCCTTATCCTTTTTGATCGGCCCGCCCACAGATCCGCCAAACTGATTCCAACGCAGCTCGGGTATGCCACGATGGGCTGGGGCGGGCGTGCCGGGTGCGTGGATTCCCTGGGTAAAAGGATCACGGGCTTGGAAGAGGTCATTCTGGAGAAATTCGAACAAAGAGCCGTGAATCTGATTACTGCCGCTCTTAGTTTGCACCTGGATGACCGACCCGCCCGCCTGGCTGTATTCCGCGTCATAGTTGCTGGTTGTCACCTTGGCTTCCTGAATCGAATCGAGCGGCGGATTCACGTTAATAATCCCAAGCACGGCGTCGTTGTTGGTGGTGCCATCGATCATGAAATTGTCGTTGGCGTATTCCTGGCCGTTGGTGTTTACAAGAATGTCGTTGCCGGGATTTTCATTCAAGGGGTGCTGAAAATTGTTTTTGACCGTTCCCGGAACGAGAAGCTCGAGGCTAGTGAAATTGCGGTTAAGAACCGGCAGGCTCTCGACAAGGTGCGCGGTCAAGTCCGTGGTTACTTCAGCGCGCGTGGTCTCAAGAAGGGGCGGGGCGCTGGTGACGGTAACAGTTTGGGACATAGATCCCACTTGCAGCTTCGCGTCGACGCGCGCGGACGTCGCCACCGCCACCGTAACATTCTGCTGCGAAAAGGACTGGAAGCCTTGTTTCGAGAAAGTTAAGGTGTAGGCTCCGGGCAACAGGTTGGTGGTCTCATAATTCCCCGACGGATTGGTCTGGGCGGTGACTGAAACCCCGGTGCCAATGTTCTTAACCGACACTTGCACCCCTGGAACTGCCGCTCCCGTGGTATCGGTGACCGTCCCGATGATATTGCCATAGGTGGCCTGCCCAAAAGCGCAAGGCGCCAGCGCAACCATCACCATCATCAAGAGAAAAGCCAGCCTGTGTGCCTGTCTTTGGTAACTTGTCATAAGTCCTCCACTCCCGACAATACGTTTTTCGTTTGTAGAACTGCGCTTACGAAAATGGCAGCTTGGGGGGCAGAGCTTCAGCTTCGACATAACCGGAACACCCCAAGACGGGGCTTCAGCCACTGAAGCTTCAGGGCCTGAAGCTTCTGTGTGACAACTGCTGCTTTTTTGCGCTGTAGCGGCGGCCTCTGGCCGCCGGTCCTTGCTATTTGCACACCGGCGGCCAGAGG
>JBOGJY010000300.1:0-2792 GCA_050745325.1 Terriglobia bacterium | reverse complement strand
CCTCAGCGCAGAGCGGCCTTCCCGCCGGACAACAGCCCTCAAACCCTTTTATTCTAAAACGGGCGCCGCCGCGAATGTTTTTGGCCGCTGCCTTGCTTCCCCCCCCAGCAAGGCAGCGGCATATCTCGTGCAACCAAAAGTACAGCTCAAAAAACCAAAACGAGGATGAAAACCAAGATACAAGCGCAGAGTTTTGCGGTTAAAACTCTGCGGCCTTTGGTTGGGCACGCTGAAAACACCGCGGAGTTAAAAGACAACCCCGCGCTTCCCATCTCTCCTCGCTTGCGGGTGGGGGGTGGCGAGCCTTTCGGCTCCGATCAGGGTAAACTCAGCGAGCCGGGTGAGGGGCGCGCGGCGCAACGCCAGGGACTTTCATCGAGATCTAAAATCGCAATTTCATGGTTTTCTAAGATTATGAAACTACACTGGGGACTTTTCGCCATGCTTCTCTCTAGTCTGTTAAGTTTCGCAGCTTTACCCGGCGAGGCCGCCCAGGCCTCCCCTCAAGCCAACGATCTTGTTTACGTTGGAACGTACACGCAGTCACAGAGCCGCGGAATCTACGTTTATCGTTTCAACGAGCACACGGGGAAGATCACCCCACTCGGACTCGCGGCGAAGACGACGAACCCTTCCTTCCTTACCGCGAGCCCTGATGGCCGCTATCTCTATGCCATCAATGAAGTTGACACGTTCAAGGGCCAGAAAAGCGGCGCCGTAAGCGCCTTTGCGATCGACCCCAAAACGGGCAAGCTCACGCTATTGAACCAGGTTGCCTCCCGAGGCGCGGGTCCGGCCTATGTTGCCACCGACAAAACCGGACGCTACGTGCTGGTGGCCAACTACAACGGTGGCAATGTGGCCGTATTCCCGGTGCGGAAAGATGGCGGCTTGGGTCCAGCTTCCGCTTTCGTACAGGACAAGGGCCATAGCGTGAATCCAGCGCGCCAAAGCAAGCCCTACGCACACTCCATCAATGTGTCGCCGGACAACCGCTTCGCTATTGCCGCGGACCTGGGGCTTGATAAGCTGCTGGTTTACCGCTTCGATCGGGGTTCGCTCGCGCCGAATGATCCGCCTTATGCCACCGTGAAACCCGGCTCGGGACCCCGGCACTTTATCTTTTCTCCCGACGGCAAGTATATGTACGTCGAGAGTGAAATGGCCTCGTCGTTAACGGTATTCTCCTATGATGCCCAGCGCGGCGCGTTGCGTCCGGTGCAAACCGTCTCCAGCCTTCCGCCTGACTTCAGGGGCAAGAGTACGGGCGCTGAGGTGCAGGCGCTTCCTTCCGGCCGCTTCCTCTATGCCTCAAACCGGGGCAGCGACTCGCTCGCCGTGTTTGCAATTAACCGCCGGAATGGAACCCTCAAGCCGGTTGAATACGTTCCGGCGGGAGGCAAAACGCCCCGCATGTTTGCGATTGACCCGTCATCTACCTACCTGTTTGCGGCAAACCAGGATTCGGACAATATCGTCATTTTCCGCATCAATAAAGCGACGGGGAAGCTGACCCCCACCGGACAACAGATCAAACTGTCCTCGCCGGTTTGCGTGGTCTTCGTGAAGACCCGCTGAGCCGCTGGGAGGGCGCGCCGGGCTAGGGAGTCTGTATGACAACTGCCCTTTCTGAGTTGGCGCGGCGCTCGGAGCCCGCCCTGACGCAAGAAGAGCGCGCCTAACCACTTGAAAAATAAAGACCGGCGGCCGGAGGCCGCCGCTACAACCGCAGTTGTCACGCAGACTCTAAGGCCACAAGAAATGGGATTCCGGCCTGCCTTGGGTTTTCATCAAATTTCCTGTAAACTCAGCATTAGTTGGGGGAGTTAACGCGAAGGAGCGCCTGTTCATATGCCTTCTGCTATGAAGACACTTTTTTTGAATCCGCCCAGCTTTAAGGGCTTCGATGGCGGGTCAAGCGCCCGTTATCCGGCAACACGGGAGATCCCCTCGTACTGGTACCCGGTTTGGTTGAGCTATCCGGCCGGGATGCTTGAAGGAAGCCGGTTGCTTGACGCCTGCCCGCACGATATCTCGCCCGATGAAACTATTCAGATTGCGCGCGGCTACGATTTTGTAGTGCTCTTCACCTCAACCGTGGGTTTTCAAAATGATTGCCGCATGGCGCGGTCGATGAAGGAGGCCAAGCCGGACCTGAAAATTTCCTTTGTGGGGCCACCGGTCCAGATGCAGCCGGAAGCGAGCCTCCGGGCCTGTGACGCCATTGACTTCGTGGTGCGGGGCGAGTTTGACTATCCGGTGGTTGAATACGCTCAGGGGGCGCCGCTCGAACAAATCCGGAACGTAAGCTTCCTCAAGGACGGCCGGATGGTGTCAAACGCCGAGCGGCCGCAACTCCAGAGCGAAGACCTGGATAAGCTTCCGTTTGCCAGCGAGGTCTACAAGCGCAACCTGACGATTGAGAATTACAGCATTCCCTATCTTCTCCATCCATACATTTCCTTTTACTCTTCGCGCGGCTGCCCTGCGCTGTGCACTTTTTGTTTGTGGCCCCAGACGATGTCCGGCCACGCCTGGCGCGTCCGCTCGGTGGATAACGTTATCGCCGAGGTACGCCATGCGCAGAGGCTCTTCCCGCAAATGAAGGAAATCTTCTTCGATGACGACACCTTCAACATCCGCAAGGACCGGATGCTCGAAATCTGCAAAAAGTTCAAGCCGCTCGGCTTCCGCTGGTCCTCCACGGCGCGTGTGCACAGCGACTATGAAACGCTCAAAGCCATGGCGGATGGCGGCGCGCGGCTGTTTATCGTAGGCCTTGAATCGGGCGA
>JBOGJY010000299.1:0-14463 GCA_050745325.1 Terriglobia bacterium | reverse complement strand
CGCAATCAGTATTGCCGCGAGCGCGCACACAAGCCCCGCCGAGAGCGCCGGCTTGCGAGAGGGGAATTTCATAGGAAAAGCATAGAGGTGGTTTGCTTCGCGCGCAAGTGGTGAACGAAAACAGCCTTAATTCCGGCGCGTGGGTGGAGCGGTCTTCTTGCCCGCCACAATACGGGAAAGGCCGCTTGGGTTCAGGGGCATGAGATATTGCGGCGCGTCCGAGAGATTAATTTTCAGGCCGCCTCGATGCGCGCGTAGGCCCTGCATTTTCGCCCCTTCAAAACCAATCACGCGAAACTTGTCCCGAGCTCCCGGAATCGTGACTCCGTGCGCTACCTTGCTGGTGGTCCACGCGGCGAGCCGGTAATTGCGGCCTCGGGTGAAAAGAAGCACGTAGTCTTCTGCCCCTCCCACGGCTAGGCGTTTGTGGAAGGTATACCCGGAGAAAAAACGGGTGAGTGTTTGGGATGCAAAATAAGCTGGCTTTGGCGGATACACGGGATCGCCGCCTGGCTGGTACGCGTTGCGCACCACGCCGTAATGAAGATTGGGATCCTTGGGATCAGCGCCGTCGTCGCGCCAGTCATACCAGATTGTAATGGGAACACCTTCTGCGATGTTGGTGAGGAACTCGCGCGCGAGCATTCTGGCCTGCCCCTCATCGCTCATGTCGAACCAATTCGGTGTGCTCGGATAGCCCCACTCACCGGCGATGATCGGGATATGTTTGCCGCGAGGTTCATACTTGTCGATCAGCCAGTTGACCCCATAATACGGGCGAATGACAGTCTCCGGGACCCGCTGGCGGTAAGGATGGATGGAAACACCGTCCCAGTAGTTGAGCAAGCCCGCTTGAAAGCACCAGGCAAGAAAGCGCAGGTCAACCGTGGCGCCTGCCGGGCCGATATACGTCTCACCGGGGGAGTCTTCGCGAATCGTCTCGCCTACTTTCAGGGCCAGCTTGACATAGTCTTGAACATTAGGTTTAGGACTCCAGAACTTCCAATTCGGCTCGTTGTACATCTCCCAGACGACGCCGCGCCCTTGAAAGTGTTCGACCGCGGCGGCCACCCAGTTGGCAAACGCCTGTCGGCCTGCCGCGTCGTAAGGCGAGAGCCCGTGGTCGTAAAACTTGTTGGTGTAATCAAGTATAAAGATCGGATGGATGTGATAGGGATCGAGAGACGCCATAAGCTGGTCGTATGCTGAGAAGTCATAGTGGCCTTTCTCGACCTCAATCTGGGCCCAATTGAAGTCCATGCGAACCCAATGGAATCCGGCGCCGGCTAGTTCTTTCATCTCGCCCGGCCTGGGGCTGGTGAAATGGATATTCACGCCGAGGCTTTCTGGAATCGGCGGGTTGAGTGGAATGCCCTGGGCTACCAAACCGCGTGCGGTAAGGAGCAAGAAGAGAAGAGAACACGCGTGGAGGAATCTCATCGTTATGATGTGGATGACAATCGCTTTAGGCTGTCATTCTGAGCGCAGCGAAGAATCTGCTCTTGTGCTATATCAATTTGCGAGATTCTTTGGCGCCTTCGGCTCTTCCGAATGACGTCCCAGCCGAGTTTCTCAATAAACTGCTACAGCATTTCCTCAACGATGCCAGGCACAGCGGCGAGGGATTCGTCGAGTTTCGCGGGGTTTTTGCCGCCAGCTTCGGCCATATCCTTGCGTCCGCCGCCAGAACCTTCGACGATGGCCGCCGCCGCTTTCACAATCTTTCCGGCGTCAAGTTTCGCCGTGAGGTCTTTCGAGACCGCGGCAATCAAGGCCACATTGCCATCGGCTGCGCTGCCGAGCACAATCACGCCAGTGCCCAGCTTCGCTCGCAAATTGTCTATCATCTGGCGCATGGCGGTGCGGTCCATGGATTCTATTCGCGTCGAGAGCACGCGCACGCCTTTCACGTCGCGTGCTTTCTCAAGCAAATCGCCTGCCGAGGCGCTCGCACGCTTGAGCTGTTGGGTTTCCAGTTCCTTGCGCAACTTCTTTTCAGAGTCGGCGAGCTTTTCCGCCGCCGCGAGCAACTCATCGGGTTTCACGCGCAGCGTTTCGCCAAGCCGCGCCAGCGTCACGCTGGCCTGGCGCAGGTCCTCGATCACGGCTGTGCCTGTTACGGCCTCGATGCGCCGCGTTCCGGCGGAAACGCTACTTTCGGAAATCAGCTTGAACAGCCCAATATCGCCCGTGCGCCGGACGTGCGTGCCGCCACAGAGTTCTTTTGAAAACGATCCATCACCCACGGACACTACGCGCACTTTATCCCCGTACTTTTCACCAAACAATGCCATCGCACCCGAATTGACGGCCGAGTCGATGTCCATCACGTCCGTGTGCATTTCTTCATTTGAAAGGATGTGCTGGTTCACGAGGTCTTCGATATCGAGCCGGTCTTGCTCTTCGAGCGGCGCATAATGGGTGAAGTCGAAGCGCAGCCGGTCGGGTGCAACTAGCGATCCTGCCTGCTTCACATGCGTCCCCAGCGTTGTGCGCAGCGCCGCGTGGAGCAAATGAGTGGCCGTGTGGTTGCGGCGAATCGCGTCTCGGCGCTCGGCATCAACTTTTGCCGTGACCTTCTTGCCTACTTCGAGCGGCTGCAGAGCAGTAACTTTGTGGACGATCAAGCCTGTAACTGGCCGTTGAGTATCTGTTACGTGAGCAACTTCCTCGCCAGACTCAGAATAAAGGCGGCCTGTGTCTCCGATTTGGCCGCCGGCTTCGGCATAGAACGGCGTACGATCAAGGATGACCTCACCTTCCGTGCCTTTACTCAGCTCATACCTACTCAGGCCGTTTTGGATGATTCCAAGAACGGCGCAATCTTGCAACTCTGTCTCTTTGTATCCTTGGAACTCAGATCGTCGGACCGGTTGAAGCTCCACCCCACCTTGAGGATGTGGCACACTGAACATTCCGGCGATGAAGGACTGATAGACAGGACTGGCGATCTGTTTAGCCACCCCTTTCCAGCTTGCCCGCGCCCGCTCTCGCTGGAGCTGCATTTCATCATTGTAGTCACGGTGATTGAGCTCAATGCCATAAGGTTTTACGAAGTCCTCGACGGAGTCGGTGCTAAGCCCGTAAGTATCGTAAAGCTTGAAGAGTATGACGCCAGGAATCCACGATGTGTTAACATTTGGCGGAGCTATATGCCTGCTTGGTCTCGCCAGTCCCATATCTACAGATTCGGACAGGATAGCGTTCGGGTCGTTAAAAGGTGACAACTTATAGTAGAGATGGCCATACTTCTCGACCGGAATCTCTTGCCCGGAATGGAAAACTACTGGCGACTCCCTCAGTCTATCAAGTCCAATTTTCGTTGTATGGGCAAATCTTTCTTCTTCGGCCTTGATGGCCTTGGCGACATAAGGTGCCGTTTCAGCCAGTTCTGGATAACCACCTTTCATGAGGTCGACAACAATGTCGGAAAGTCTGAATAGAAATGGATCTTCAAGTCTTACCTTCATCCCATACAACAGCGCGCGCCGTATAATGCGTCGCAACACATAACCACGGCCTTCGTTGGAGGGAAGGACGCCATCAGAAATTAGAAAGGTTGCTGCACGGCTATGATCGGCTATAACACGAAGAGCTACGTCGGTCGGTGGGTTTTTCCCGTATTCCACGTTTGCCAGTTCCGCAGCTTCTTCGATAAGTGGCTGGAAAAGATCGGTATCAAAGTTCGAGAGCTTGCCTTGCAGTACTGCCGCCAGACGCTCAAGTCCAGCGCCGGTGTCCACGCAAGGCTTTGGGAGAGGCTCCGAGCCTATACAGTTGCAGTACTCGTGTACCGACTTGCCCTCATTCGATGCCTCCAATATTTCACCCTCTGTATGCTGTCCTCCCGCTCTTTCGACCTTGCAATAGCGGTTGAACTGCATGAAAACAAGATTCCACAGCTCAACGTAGCGCCCGCAGTCGCAAGGAAATTTGCAGTCTGTGCGGCCTTGGTCGCTCGCCGCCGGGCCCATGTCATAATGAATTTCACTGCACGGGCCACAAGGTCCGGTTTCGCCCATTTGCCAGAAGTTTTCCTTCATCCCAAGTTCAATGATGCGGTCCGTTGGAATACCCAGGGAGCGCCAACAATCATAAGCCTCGGCATCGCGTGGAATATCGGCGTGCGGTTCGTTTGCGCCTTCAAAAATCGTAACGTAAAGCTTTTCGCGCGGAATTTTATACACTTCGGTAATCAATTCCCACGCCCAAGGAATGGCCTCTTTTTTGAAGTAATCGCCGAACGAAAAATTACCGAGCATCTCGAAGAACGTATGGTGGCGCCGCGTGCGCCCCACCTGTTCAAGATCGTTATGCTTGCCGCCGGCGCGCACGCACTTCTGCGAAGAGCAGGCGCGCGTATAATCACGCTTCTCGCGGCCCAGGAACACGTCCTTAAACTGATTCATGCCCGCGTTCGAAAAGAGCAGCGTGGGATCATTCGCCGGAACAAGCGATGAGGAGCGCACCACGCGGTGGCCGCGCGCGGCAAAGAAATCGAGAAAGGTTTTACGGATTTGGTCAGAAGTCATTGACATATAGAAGGATTTGGTGATTGAGTCATTCAGTGATTGTTCGTGTCTTTTGGCTGAACGGGTCGCAACTCAATCACTCAATCTCTTCGTTCTCCTCTTTGAAGCGCTTTAATTCCGGCCTCGATCGCATAACCTTCATGATAGCATCGGACCGGAATCCAAGCCGCATCAGGCTTTGGGCAAGCGAATAAAATTTACGCCGGGTGAGGGGAAGCTGGAGCGTTCGGAGTTTCTTATCGAGGGCGCGATCAAGCAATGTTTGTTCGGGAGTTTCTTCAAAGGCCAGGTCGAGCGCTTCGTCAATCACCCGGTAATCCACCAGGCGCGATTTCAGTTCGAGGCGGATGCGCTCACGCCCAAAGGCGCGGTTCCGGACGAGAAAAGAGGCGAATTGCCGTGCAAATTTGTGGTCATCGAGATAACCTGCCGCGCGCAAACGGGCCAGGGCAGCTTCCACTTCGGTCTCGTCGGGGAATTTCTTGATAAGGGCGCGGCGCATTTCCGCTACGGCATAGGGACGGCGCGCCAGCAAGCGAATAGCGGTGGAAAAAGGACGGGCCGGCGGTTTGTTATTTCCCTCCAAAGCGTTCTACTCTCAAGATCGAGGCGTGCTCCATCTGCTCCCGGGCCATGTCAGACGCGGAGCGGATGCCTTCTGCACGAAGCTTCAATTCCTGTACGTTTGAGGCCCATATCGACGCCTCGGCCATCGTAATGAATCCCTTTGAGTACAAATCATACAACGATTGATCGAAGGTTTGCATTCCGTATTCTGAGACGCCGGAAGCCAGAATTTCGCGGATCAGGCGCGTCTTCTCGGGATTAATGATACATTCTCGAATGAATTCTGTGGCAACCAGCACTTCGACAGCCGGCACGCGGCCCTGGCCATCGGCCTTTCTCACCAGCCTTTGTGAGATTACACCATTCAGCGTTGAGGCAAGCTGCATTCGGATTTGTTTCTGTTCGGGCGGAGGGAAAACGCCGATGATGCGCTGCACCGTTTCCTGCGCGTCCAGAGTATGCAGTGTGGAAAACACCATGTGGCCGGTCTCGGCGGCGTTGAGCGCTGTCCGCATGGTCTCGATGTCGCGCATTTCGCCCACCAGTAGCACGTCGGGGTCCTGGCGCAGCGCCGAGCGCAGGGCGTCGTCGAAGCTGGGGGTGTCGACGCCCACTTCGCGCTGGTTAATGAAGGCTTTCTTATCGCGGTGGTAGAACTCGATGGGGTCTTCAATGGTGAGAATGTGTCCGGCCCGGGTCGAATTGATTTTGTCGATCATTGCCGCAAGCGTGGTGGACTTGCCGCAACCGGCCGTGCCAGTCACCAGGACGAGTCCGCGTCTTTCCTCGCAGAACTTGTGTACGACGCGGGGCAAATGCAGCTCGTCGATGCCACGAATCACCGCGGGGATCACTCGCAACACCATTCCGGTCTCACCGCGCTCCTGAAACACATTGGCGCGGAAGCGGCCCAGTTGGCCGGCGGAATAGGCCAGGTCCAGCTCACCGCGCTCCTGGAATCTGAGCTTCTGGCGCTCGCTCATGATGGCGCCGGCCATCGCGCGCATGGCTTCGTGCGTTACTTCTGGCAATTCGTGAAGCGTCTTGAGTTCGCCATCCACACGCATCGCCGGGGCATTCCCCACTTTGAGGTGAAGGTCGGAAGCGTGAGTTTCACACGCTTTTCTCAACAAGTCATCGATTGTCATGCGGATTCCTATTTGGGGCAGCCCACTTGCGTGGCTCAACAATGTTATCGGCAGAAGAAGGGGAGAAGTTAAGGAGGATATTTGTCCGATGTCCATAGTGGAAAAACTATAGACATCGGACCGTGAGGAAGCATTAATTGCCAGCGCGCCCAATTACCAACCACTGCGAACGGCTGGAAGGCTAGGTGGCTGCAACAGGCTGATGGCAATACGTTAGCCAACCATACTTGTCTTCGGCGCGGCCCTGCGCAATTGAGAGCAGCCGGTCTTGCAGTCTGCGCGTAATGGGTCCGGGCTTGCCCTTGCCGATGACGATACGATCGACGGATCGAATGGGTGTGATTTCCGCGGCAGTCCCGGTAAAAAACACCTCGTCGGCGATGTAAAGGGCCTCGCGGGGCAAGGACTGCTCGGTGAGGGGAATGTCCAATTCGCGGGCCAGCGTCATCACCGAATCGCGCGTGATTCCGGCAAGCCCAGAGCTTGAAAGCGGCGGGGTATGAATGTTTCCGCTGCGGACAACAAAGATATTTTCGCCGCTGCCCTCACTGACATTACCAGCGTGATCGAGGCCAATACCCTCGGTGTAGCCATTGACGATGGCTTCCATTTTGATGAGTTGCGAATTCATGTAATTTGCCGATGCCTTGGCCATGGCCGGTAACGTATTCGGGGCGAGCCGGCTCCAGGAGGACACGCACACGTCAATGCCATTTTCAAGAGCTTCATGACCCAGATATTTTCCCCAGCGCCAGGTGAGAATATAAATCTCGATGGGGTTGTTAAGCGGGTTCACCCCGATTTCCCCGAAACCGCGGAAAACCACAGGCCGGAGATAGGCGTGGTGCGCCTCGTTCACCCGGATCAATTCAACCATCGCCTGCTGGATCTGGTCTGAGGAGTAAGCCAGGTCCATGCGGTAGATTTTGGCAGAGTCCATGAGGCGGTCAGCGTGTTCCTTCAGACGAAAAATAGCGGGGCCGTGGCCGGTCTCATAGCAGCGGATACCTTCGAAGACAGCAGAACCGTAATGCACGACGTGTGAGGCTACGTGTAGAGTCGCTTCATCCCAATTGATGAATTTTCCGTTATGCCAGACTTTTTCGTAGTAATCGATGGGCATGTGAGTTACTCTCCGTCAGGCGCAGAGTAGAACGCCAGCGCCGGCTCCGTCCGCACCCAAATTCTGGAAGAAGGGCGTGACCAATCTTCAAATTATACCATGCCGATAGCTTGCCCGGGGTCCTATCGATGGAGGGAGGAAGAATCGACACGCCACCGCGCGATTCCGGTTTGGACCGTGATCGTCAATCACCTACGAATGGTTGCTTGCCACGTTCCTGTGAACGCCGAGCGTTTCACGGATGATTTCAAGAGCACGGGCGCAGTCATCGTGGTCCACGTCGCAATGCGTCACCAGACGCATACTTTGGGCGTGACCGTTGATTAGCACCCCGTGTTCGGCCAAGCGGCGGGAAAATTCAGAGGCGTCTAATCCGGTTCCGCTAATGTCAACGAACATGATATTTGAGGCAAGTTTGGAAGGATCAATCTTCAATCCAGGGATTTCCGCAAGCTCGCCGGCGAGGAAACACGCGTTGGCATGGTCGATGTGCAGACGCTTGGGTGATTCCTCAAGGGCAACCAAGGCCGCCGCCGCCAGCACTCCCGCCTGACGCATCCCGCCGCCGAGCATTTTGCGGACGCGACGCGCTTCCTCAATAAATTTCCGGCTGCTCACCAGCATTGATCCAACCGGCGCGCCCAGTCCTTTTGAAAAACAAAACATCACAGAGTCGAACCCGCGCGTCAGCTCCGCAACGCTTTTTCCAAGCGCCACCGCGGCGTTGAAAATGCGCGCGCCATCAAGATGGATGGGCAAGCCTGCCGCATGAGTGCGAGTGACAATCTCTTCCACGACTGGTTGGGGATAGACAGAGCCGCCCGCTAAATTCGACGTGTTTTCGAGGGAAATGAGGCCGGTGCGAGCCCTGTTTTCGGCGTGCGGACGAACGTGTGGAGAGATCAGGTCCCAAGTGAGGATGCCATCGGCGGCATAAACCGGTCGGGCGAGGCATCCTGAAAAGGCGGCCATCGTGGCCATCTCGACGCTGTAAATATGCGCCCGCTCTTCGCAGATCACTTCATGCCCTGGGCTGGTATGCGCCTTGATCGCCGCCTGGTTGCCCATGGAGCCTGATGGTACGAAGAGACCGTCTTCCCGGTTGAAGATCTCAGCCGAGCGCGCTTGCAAGCGGTTGACGGTAGGGTCCTCGTGGTAAACATCGTCGCCTACTTCAGCCTCGGCCATAGCGCGCCGCATGGCGGGGGTAGGTTTTGTTACCGTGTCGCTTCGGAGGTCGATGATCTTATTCATAGAGGGTTCATAGGAAGTTCACCGCAATTTGTTATCCCGCATACTGAGGGCACGGAGTTCGCTACCTGCGGCTAACCGATGAATTCCTGAAAAATTTCGTTCGAGACCAAATAGGCTCGCTCGGTTAAGCTTAGCCTGCCCTCCGCCTGCTTCAGAAAGCCATCGTTCTCCATCCGTCGCGCCTTTTCTATCCATCCGTTCAATGGCGGATCGCTCCACCGCCGCCGCGCCTGTTCGAGGCTGACACCTTCGCGCTGGCGCAGACCGAGGAAAAAAAACTCTTCCATCTCCCCGGCAGGCCCAACAGCGTGTCTTTCTACTACCGGCAATTCATCGCGCTGAACGCGGGCCTGATACCTTTCCGGCGATATTTCATTAGCCCATCGCTCCTTCCCGTCAAAGGAATGCGCTCCAGCCCCCAGGCCGAGGTATGGTTGCCGCTGCCAGTATTTCTGGTTGTGAATTGAACGCCTGCCGGGGCGGGCAAAATTGGAGATTTCGTAGTGCTCGTATCCTTCTATTGCCAGAAATTCACAGGCGATTTCGTAGGCTTGGGCCATGAAGTCGTCATCTGGCGCCTCGTCCGCGTGGCCGAGGCGCCCGCGCCGCAGAACCTCCCTCCCCAAACGGCTCTTTTCATCGGCTTCGAATAAATAGATCGAAACGTGCTCGGGCTCCATCCAGGCCAGAGCCTGCAAAGTTTTCCGCCAGCTTTCCAGGGTTTGGTAGGGTAGACCCGCGATGACGTCAAGGCTGAGATTGCGGAAGCCTGCGCGCCGGGCAGCCTCTACCTGCTCTACTGTCTCCGCTGCCGAGTGGAGCCTTCCGACCGAGCGAAGCTCGCGGTCGTCAAACGATTGGGCGCCAATGCTCAGCCGGTTCACGCCCAGATTGATAAGATGTTTGAGAAGAGTGCCGTCCGCCGAGCCGGGCGTCATCTCAATCGTTGTCTCGAGGATCCCGTCCATCTTAAAGTGACAGCGGATTGCGCCAAAGATCTTCTCGAGTCTTCCGGCTCCGAGCAAAGTGGGTGTGCCGCCTCCGAGATAGATAGTATCCACCGGAAGCCCCGCCAGCCCTTCATGCAAACCGATATGCCCGCATAGCAGCGGGAACAGAGCGGCCTCCCGTTCAATCGCTGCGGCGTAGGGTTCGTAAACCGATGAGGGCGCAACTTGCGAGCTGAAGTTGCAGAAACTGCACTTCGAGGCGCAAAAAGGAACCTGGATGTAAAGGCCAAGCGATTCCATAATCAAGCGATTGAGACATTGATCCATTGGATCGATTGTCTCAATCCGGAACGATCTTCACGCGCACGTCGCGCTGGCGCGGCCCGTCGAATTCACATAGAAAGACGCCTTGCCAGCGTCCGAGCGCAAGGCGGTTATTTTCAATAAGCAGTGTTTTAGAACATCCGATCAGCGCCGCCTTAAGATGCGCGTCGCAGTTGCCATCGTTATGATGATAATCACGATCCGCTGGCGCCAGGCGCTTCAGGAACTCATCCAAATCGCTTTGCAGCGCCGGATCATCGTTCTCATTAATCAGAATGGCCGCGCTGGTGTGGGGCACAAAGAGATGACAAACGCCGCTTGACACGTGCGACTCCGCTACGAGATTCTGGACGGCGCCCGTCAAATCTTTGAACTCCACGCGAGAGCGAGTTTCGATCCGGAGTTCATGCGTGCGCTTCCCTTCGGCCGCCTGATTCACAACTTTAACGATCATTTTCCTCTCCCCGGGCAAAAACGCCAGGCTTACAGCACTCCCTACGAGAAGTCCCTAGCCTCCCAGAGGCTGCCCTCGTCGTCTCCGATTATATCCCGCGACTAGGCAAATGGGTTATCGCAGGATTTATCAAAGGGGGTGAAGGCGCTGGTTGGCGCCATCCTGCTCACGGAGCGTTAAAGGTCTCGCAGCAAAGCAGGGCTATAACGTTTAAACGGCTTTCAATAGACGAAGTATTGGTGGTCCAGGCAGTGAGGCTTGATTTGAGCGAGCAAACGATCCAGCAGCCCATAGCCGCACCGTCCGGTGTAATTGATCCCACTAACCGCCCGCTCTTGAAGGCTTCCTCCAGGCATCAAATGCGCCATCAGCGTCTTTTCATGCCGGCTGAGCAGCTCCGATCGCTCGAGGGCGGCGCGGCTGATTTTGCCGCGAAGACGATCCAATTGGTATGTCATCTTCTCCCGGGCGTTGCGCACCGCGTCAGACAAAGTTGGATCAACGTGTTCCGCGTCGCGGGTGAGTTCGTCAAGGAACCGCTTCAATTCCTCTTCGCCGCGTTCCATACGCTCGGACCAACGCATGGCGCCTTCTCCAGCCGGGCCGGCCGCAGCAACGCGCCGCCGCAGGCGCTCCTCGCCTTGCCACACGTCATCGAGCGTCAGTTGGTATTTTTCCATGAGGCGCTGGTCGTGCCGGTCCGCCAGCGTGAACGAGGCGCGCGGAAAAAGCACCGGGACGGGACGCCCGAACTCAGGATAGACCGCCTGGGCTTGGGCGAAATAAGCCAGCTCAGCCGGGCCAGCAACGTAGGCTACCGTGGGTAGAAGGGTATCTTGCACGACGGGGCGCAGCAGGGCGCTGGGCGTAAAGTCCAAAGGAGCGGTTTCAAGCCGCGCTTCCATTTCCGCCTGGGATGCGGGCTGGGCGCCGTTGACATAAAACCGGCCTTCACGATGGCTGATGGGCGTCCGGCCGCCTTGCGAGGTGGCAAAAAGTAAGGTGGAATCCTCTCCTACGTGGACCTGCGCGTGATAGCCGGCAGCGGTTAAATCAGCGGACCGCTTCCCGAGCAGGCTCCGCAGGTGAGATGGCTCCCGTAGCGCCTTTAAAAATACCGGGTGAGCGATGCGGCGGAGCGACTCATGCAGCGGGTCGATCAGAATCACACCGAACCGGCCAAACAAGCGCGTCATAAAGCGTCCGAACGCTTCGCCCCACGTGACGCCAGGCGCGTAGCACTCACGAAGGTCGCGCATCAGTTGAACGCGCGCCTCTCCCTCGGGAAGTGCTTGTTCGATGCGATCAAGCCCCGCGACCACGTCACCCGTCAGCCGCGCGTAGCCTACGGACGATCCCGGCGTGGGGCGCTCGCCTGCTACCGTCACAGAAACCATCTCACCCGCTTCACCCAATACGGCCGTAGTTGCGATCTCTTCGAGGTCGTGGTCCTCCGTGGCCAACCAGAAAACCGGCGCGCAATCGAGGCCTTGCTCGGTGAGCGATTGCGCCAGGCGAATCGCGGTGAGGGCTTTGTAGAAGGTGAAGGCCGGACCCGAAAACAGGCCAACTTGCTGTCCGGTGACCACGGCGAAAGTTTCGCTGCTCTTGAGGCGGTGAATATTTTCTATCGTTTCTTCGCCGCATCCGAACCGCCGGTTTTGCTGTTCGAGAATTGCCGTGAGCTCATCGCGGTGAGGGTAGCGGCCCGCAATAGCCGTCGCAACGCCTTTGAAGCTCGCTAATTCCTGCGGCGGCCCTCCGTAAAATTGTTCAACGCGGTCGTAGTGGTAGAGATAGTCGAGGAACAGAGGCGTGGTTTTGGGAGCGCGCGTCAGAGGGATACAACAGGATGAGGTCATACTCTGCATGGTACACTGGCCGCGCGAGGCTGGCAATTCGGCGCGACCCTATGAAGTGGTTCATAGCGCCAACATCTTGCCGGCCAAAGTCGCCGGGACGGCGGCGCTACCACATGAAGCTAATTGCATCGTTCACCCCCCCGCCAAGCTCCACCCTTCTGATGCAGCGCCTGCTATTTCAGATTCATCAGCAAATGGACCAAAGTGCGCACGGGATGTCCGCTCGGACCCTTCGCCAGGTACGGTTTCTCTTCATAATTCCAGCGCGTGCCGGCGATATCGAGGTGCACCCAGGGCGTATCACCAGCAAACTCGCCGACGAACATGGCCGCGGTAATCGCGCCTCCGTAACGGCCGCCGGTATTGGCAATATCCGCAATCGAGCTTTTATAGTGGTCGCGGTATTCGTCATCCACCGGCAGTTCCCACATCCGCTCGCCCGTTGCGGCGGCGCTGGCGAGCATGCGGTCAGCCCACTCTTTGTTATTGCTGAAAAGTCCAGTCGTGATGTTACCGAGCGCGATAGTCACAGCGCCGGTGAGTGTGGCCGCGTCAATCAGGACGGTTGCGCCCTGCTGCTTCGCGTAGTGCAAAGCGTCCGCCAGCGCCAGCCTGCCCTCGGCGTCGGTATTCAGAATCTCGATGGTCTTGCCCGACATGGCCGTGATCACGTCCCCTGGCTTATAAGCTTTTCCCCCCGGCATGTTTTCGGTGGCGGGCACGACTGCAATCACACGCAGCTTGGGTTTTAACTGCGCGATAGCGCGCATGACGCCCAGCATGGTTGCGCCGCCCGCCATATCCGTTTTCATTTCCTCCATGCTCGCCGCGGGCTTGATGGAGATTCCGCCCGTGTCAAATGTAACGCCTTTCCCCACCAGCCCGATCACCGGCGCCGCGGGCGCATCCGGCGGCGTGTAGCGCAGCATGATAAGGCGCGGCGGCTCGCTGCTGCCCTGCGCCACCGCCCAAAAAGCGTTCATTTTGAGAGCGCGGATTTCCTCCGTCCCTAGCACTTTCGACTCCAGGCCGAATTCTTTGGCCATTTCCTGGGCGCGGCCGGCGAGAATCGTGGGGGTAATCAGGTTCGACGGCTCGTTCACCAGGTCGCGGGTGAAGTTCGCGGATTCGCCGATAATGCGCCCCTGCTCGATTGCGGCGGTCTCGTCTTTGCCCGTCTTGGCGGCGTCTGCGAGAAGCTCGAAGTGGTCGATGCGGCGCTCCGGTTTCCGGTCCGAGCGGTATTTATCCGCGTCGTAGTCGCCCAGGATCGCGCCTTCGACCAGCGCCTTAACCGATTCTGGAATCATTAATTGCTGGTGACAAATCCACGAGGCCTTGTGGATGCACTTGGCCCGCGCGTAGCGCACCGCCGTCCCTGCCAAACGCGCGAGGTGCGGAACAAGAAACTTTTCCCGCTTACCGCCGCCGATAATCAGCAGCCGCTCCGCCGCCAGACCTGGCGGGTTGTGAATCAGCGTGCATTCGGACGCCTTGCCGGTCAGTTCGCCGCTCGCCTGCAGGCCCTCCAGCATTTTGCGCGTTGCGGCGGGCAGTTGCTCCGCCGTGCCGCCCGATGCGGGGCTTCCTTCAAAGCCAACCGCAACCAGAAGCGGCGTTGCAATGCGTTCAACGGGTCCGTGGTTAAATTCGATTTTCAAGGCTGCTCCTTTTCTTTATTAATTCAATGAAGGATTGAATCATTGATTCAATGAACAAATTGCTTTTTTTTTACGAATGTTTCCGCTGATGCTCGCGGATGTCTTGCGCGGTTTCGCGGTCGATGGTGCGCCGCCGCAGAGTCTCTCTGTGGTCGAAAACCGTTTTGCCTTTGGCCAGCGCGATCTCGCACTTGATGAGGTTCTTTTTCAGGTAGAACCGGAGCGGGATGAGCGTTAATCCCTTCTCCTGCGTCTTGCCCGTCAGCTTGTTAATCTCCTGCCGGTGCAGCAGCAGCCGCCGCTCGCGCAGCGCGTCTTTGTTCATGTAGCTGCCGGCGGAGTAGGCGCCGATGTGGCAGGCCACCAGCCAAGCCTCGCCATTGCGGATCGTGGCGTAGCCGTCTTTAATTGTCGCCTTGCCTTCGCGGATGGCTTTCACTTCGGTGCCGGTGAGCTCAATCCCCGTCTCGAATTTTTCCAGAAAATGATAGTAATGCGACGCCTGCCGGTTCACCGCCAGGTTCCTGTCTCCGTCTTTCGGTCGAGCCGCCATAACGTCCGCCACAAAATCGGCGCCAAGCCCATGCG
>JBOGJY010000298.1:0-3334 GCA_050745325.1 Terriglobia bacterium | reverse complement strand
CCAGCCCGCCGTAAGGCGCGCTTTGCGCGCGCTTCTTCGCGCGCTGAATTCACCAGGATGCGCAGCGTTTCACCAGGAATGATCTTGCGCGCGATTTCGGCGTACACCCACGGGATGGGAGCAAACTTGCCGGGCCAATCGGACACGTTCTGCGGCCACCCGATCCACGTAGCCTCATGGCGCTCCCATTCGGCGGGCATACGAAGCCGGGGCGCCGCGGCCTCGTCAACAGGCCCTGGCGAATTCCAAACCGGCGGTATTTCCTGGGTTTCGGTCACGCTTCTCTCATCTGGGCGCCTTGCCTGCGCCAGCCTCGATCCGGCCCTTGAGATCCAAAAAAATCATATGGGCCAGGATCACGTGCCCGTCTTCAATCCGCTGCATGTTGTCGGAGGGGACGATGACCGGGCAATCGAGCAGCGCCTTCATCTTGCCCCCGGAAAACCCGCCGAGTCCCACCGTAAATGCGCCTTTGCGGCGGGCCAGTTCGAGAGCGCGCAGGACGTTGGGTGAGTTGCCGCTGCCGCTGATCGCAAACGCGACATCCTCCGCCTCAATGAAGTTCTCCATCTGGCTGGCAAAGACGCCCTCATACGCCGTGTCGTTGCCCCAGGCGGTAAGCAGAGGAACATTGTCCGTCACGGAGAGCGCCTTAAGCCGCTTGACCGAGTCCATCCACGCGGGTCCCGGCTGATGTGTTCCCTTACCCAAGTCTGCCGCCATGTGCGATGCCAAGGCGGCGCTGCCACCGTTGCCGAAAAGAAACACGGTGTGGTTCGTCTCGTAGGCCCGGAACAGAATGCCAACGGCGCGCGCTGCCTGATCAAGCGGCAGATGGTCGAGCGCCTCTTTCAGATGCGCAAGATACAATTCGTAGCTGTAGTCCGCCAATCCGTTCCTCCAGATTTAGTTCTACGTGCCAGGTTTAATCCCACCGCCTTTGAGGCGGTCAGCTTTCAGCGCCTCAGTTTCTAACGTCTGTGCTGACAAACAGCGAGTGCCGATTCGGGGACAGCAAAGGTTACGAGGAACATGCCATCGAACCGGACAAACCGTGGCCAGCAAGATCTTGAGGCGGCTTCAGCCGCAACTGGCGACTTTCAGTCGCAGTGGAACCTACCGGCTTTCAGCCGGTAGTGGTTCAGATTCCATTCGCGCAGGCTCTCATTTCTCTGGCTCCCCCATTCCCAAGCCGCCGGGCTGAAGAGCGGCGCTACTGCAAGCCGGCCGCCGCAGCTTTATCAACGTACCAAGCCACGCTGCCTCTTTCAGGCTGCACGAGCTGGGCAGGAAATTGAGGCGGGGTTGAAGCGGGAGCCCGCAGCACTTGGCGGAGCATTTCTGCTTTTCCCGCACCAGAGACAAGGAAAATCACCCGCGCGGCTGCATTGAGAACGGGCAGCGTCAGTGTCAGGCGGTACATGCTGAGCTTGGCGACGTAGTTCGGGCATACGGCAAGCCGAGGCTCGTCGAGAGCCGCCGTTCCTGGGAAAAGCGACGCTGTGTGTCCGTCATCGCCCATGCCGAGGTATATCACGTCCATGCGCGGCCACTCGCCGGAAGCGGTAGCTAGCGATTTCCGGATCTCCACTTCATATCGCTGAGAAGCCGCGTCCCGGTTTGGATCTTCCGCTGCCATGCGATGAAAATGGGCCGTGGGAATGTGGCTGAGCATGGCTTCGCGCATCATCCGGTAGTTGCTCTTAGGGTCATCCGGTGGAACGCATCGCTCATCCACCTGAAAGAGGTGAACGCGAGGCCAGGGAACACCGGCTGAGAATTCAGGCGTAACCAGCAGCTCATAGAAATGCTTTGGGGTCGAACCGCCGGAAAGCGCCGCAGCAAACGGCTTCGAGGCAGTTGAAGGTTCCTGCGTGAGGCTTGCGAATTCCTGCGCCGCGGCGCGGCTTAACTCGTTAAGGTCTTTGAAGACGCGAATTTCAGGGTTCGTCATAGGAGAGGGCCCTTTTCAGGCTGGCAAGTGTCGCAAAGAGGCATGAACGGCTGCTAAAAATACAAAGCCTCTCGCAAAGGCGCAAACAAATCCAACCTGTCTATAGGTGCTGCCACTTGCGGCCATCGCGCTCGATGAAGGCGGCGGCTTCGGGCGGCCCCCAAGTGCCCGCCTCGTAAAATGAGAGGCCCTTCTTGCCATCGTCCTGCCACTTGTTGATCAGCGGCGTGATGAGCTCCCAGGCAAGGTCCACAAAATCGCTCCGGGTAAATAACATCGGATCGCCCAGCATACAGTCCAGGAGTAAGGTTTCATAGGCCGTAGTGGGAGGCGCCTGGCCAAACGCGTCTTCGTAACGGAATTCCATGGTGACGGGCCGGATTTGCATCAAGGTGCCCGGAATCTTGGCGTTGAACTTCAGCGATATGCCCTCATCCGGCTGGATGTGAACCGAAAGTGTGTTGGGTTCAATCGACGTTGTGCCCGTGCTCTTGAAGAGCAAATGCGGCGCCCGGCGGAACCTGATGGTGATTTCCGAGACGCGCTTGGGCAGCCGCTTTCCCGAACGCAAGTAGAACGGCACGTCGGCCCAGCGCCAGTTGTCGATGTAGAGTTTTAAGGCGGCGTAAGTTTCCGTAGTGGACTGGGGCGAGACTTTTGGCTCAGCGCGATAAGCGGCTTGCTTTTCCCCGTTGGGCCACCCTTCCACGTATTGCCCGCGCAGGGCGAACTCGCTGAGGCGGTCGAGAGGAATTGGCCGGATGGCCCGCATGAGCTTCGATTTCTCGTCGCGTACCGCCGTCGAGTCAAAGATGGCGGGCGGCTCCATCGCCACCAGACTCAGCAGGGAGAGCACGTGGTTCTGGATCATATCCCTTGTCAGGCCTGATTCTTCGTAGTACGCGCCGCGGTTTTCCACGCCGATCTCTTCCGCCACGGCAATCTGTACATGATCGATATACCGCCGGTTCCAGAAAGGCTCGAAGATACCGTTGCCGAACCGGAAAACCAAAAGGTTTTGCACCGTCTCTTTGCCCAGGTAATGATCAATTCTGTAGGTTTGATCTTCGCGGAAGGCGTTGGTCACAATCCGGTTGAGGTCGCGCGCCGATTGCAAGTCCCGCCCAAAGGGCTTTTCAATTACAATGCGGGTCCAGCTTTTGCCTTCGTGTTTCGGCGCGGCAAGGCCGGTGTCGCCCAGGTGCTGAACGATCACAGGGAAAAAGCTGGGTGGCGTGGCGAGGTAAAACAGACGGTTGCCGCACGTGCCGCGGTCCTTATCCAGCTTATCAAGCAGCGTCTTCAGTTGTGTGTAAGAGCTCTGGTCGCCAAAATCGTCTGCAATGTAGTGGACGTCGCGCGTGAAAGCATCCAACGCGC
>JBOGJY010000297.1:0-12215 GCA_050745325.1 Terriglobia bacterium | reverse complement strand
GCCTTGTCACACCGAGTCTAAAACCCACGGTCACGAACGCCAAACCTGAGATTATTCACGAAATTCGATTTGAGCGTCAGGGGGCGCGGTTTTAACCCGACACAGTTCACTTAAGCAGAATATTGCTTGGGAACGACCCATGCGGGCGTCTGTCATTCTGAGCGCAGCGAAGAATCTGCTTTTCCCACTGATTTACAAACAGATCCTTCGCTGCGCTCAGGATGACAGGCAAATTTGCTGCAGCGGAAGGACGCGCTGAGCTTAAGTGAAGAGTGTTGAGGCTAAAGAGCCGCCGAACCAGCCCGCTCGACTGGCGCATCAAAAGAATGAGGGAGATGAAATCCATGCGGATTGTTCTTGGGTCTGATCACGCCGGGTTCGATCTGAAACAGGATCTCAGTGGCTTTATCCGTAACCTGGGTCACGAGGTTCTCGATGTGGGGACCCACAGCAAAGATCCAGTGGATTATCCTGACTACTCGGAGGCAGTCGGGCTGGCGATAAAAGAGGGCCGGGCCGATCGCGGTGTTTTAATTTGTGGCAGCGGCGTGGGAGCGTCGGTGGCGGCCAACAAGATCCCCGGCATCCGCGCCGGGCTTTGCCACGACACGTATTCCGCGCATCAGGGCGTCGAGCACGACGACATGAATGTTTTAGTGATGGGCGCGCGGGTGATCGGCGAAGAGCTGGCGCGCGAGTTGGTTCGCGCCTATCTTGGAGCCCAATTCAGTGGTGAAGAGCGGCACCGGCGCCGGCTCGAGAAAATCAAAGTGATGGAGGCCCGCTACGGGGCGCGCGGGTGACAGAAACGGTTGAGGATTTGCCCGGCCGGGCGGCGTATGGGAATCGCCCCGGCGGAGGAGAATGACGATGAATAACCTGCTAGCATTGGAACAATTGGGACAGGCTGTATGGCTTGATTTCATCCGGCGCAGCCTGATTACGAGCGGCGAGCTGAAGAAACTCGTCGACGAAGATGGCTTGCGAGGCGTTACTTCAAATCCGTCCATCTTCGAAAAGGCGATTGTGGGGAGCACCGACTACTCGTCAACCATTGAGGATTTCTACCGCCGTGGCGAGACGGACCCGATGAAGATCTACGAGGCCGTCGCCATTCCGGACATCCAAGCCGCGGCTGACGTTTTCAAGCCCGTTTACGCGAGAACGAAACGGCAAGACGGTTACGTCAGCCTTGAGGTTTCCCCCTTTCTCGCGCATGAAACCCAGAAAACCATCGACGAGGCCCGAAGGCTCTGGAAAGCGGTGGCGCGCGAAAATGTGATGATTAAAGTGCCAGGTACCCCTGAGGGCATTCCGGCCATTGAGCAACTGTTGAGTGAAGGCATCAATATCAACATCACGCTGCTCTTCGCCGTGGATCGCTATGAGCAGGTCACACAGGCTTACCTCGCGGGGCTTGAAAAACTTGCCGCGCAGGGCGGCGACGTCAGCCGGATCGCCAGCGTGGCAAGCTTCTTTGTCAGCCGCATCGATACTTTGGTGGACAATCAGATTGCCGCGCGCCTCAAGACCGTGACCAACCCGGCGGAGCGCGCGCTGCTTGAGAGTGTTTTAGGCAAAGTGGCCATCGCCAACGCTAAGCAGGCTTACCAGCTTTATAAGGAGATTATCCAAAGCGCCCGGTGGAAGGCCTTGGCGGAAAAGGGCGCGCATCCGCAACGGCTGCTGTGGGCAAGCACCAGCACGAAAAACCCGAAATATCGCGATGTGATTTATATCGAGGAATTGATCGGCGCCGATACGGTCAACACCGTTCCTATGCAGACTCTCGAAGCGTTCCGCGACCACGGCAGGCCGAGGTTGAGCCTCGAAGAGAACCTGGAAGAGGCCGATGACACGATGCAAGGCCTCGAACAAGCAGGCATTTCCATGAAAGGCGTCACCGACCAACTGCTGAAAGACGCGGTCCGCCTCTTTGCCGACGCGTTCGACCAGCTCCTAAACGCGCTCGACCGCCAGTGCAAAATTGGCGTAAATGGCGGCCCCGGCCACTACAGCTATTCCATGCCTCAGCCGCTCTTAGACGCCGTCAACGGCTCGATTGAAGACTGGCACATCAAAGGAAACGTCCGGCGGCTTTGGGGGCGCGATTCCACGCTGTGGACGGGGGCGGACGAAGGGCAGTGGATGGACTGGCTCGCGATTACGGAGGACCAGATCGCCCACAAACACCACCTCGAAAGCATCGCGGCGGAAGCCAAACAAGCGGGGTTTACTCACGCCTTGGTCCTTGGCATGGGAGGATCGAGCTTATGCCCGGAAGTGATGTCGATGACGTTCGGAAAGATGGATGGCTATCCGGAGTTGCACGTGCTTGACTCCACCGACCCGGCGCAGGTGAAATCCATCGAGAAGAAGATCGATCTCTCCCGCACCCTATTTATTGTCTCCAGCAAATCGGGGAGCACGCTCGAACCTAACATCTTCAAAGATTATTTCTATGCGCGCGCGTCTGAGGCGTTGGGAAAAGACAAGGTGGGAAGCCATTTTATTGCGATCACCGATCCAGGATCGAAGCTTCAGCAACTGGCGCAGGGTGGCGGATTCCGCCAGGTTTTCTCGGGCGTGCCCGGAATTGGCGGGCGCTACTCGGCGCTCTCGGACTTTGGCATGGTTCCGGCGTCGGTCATGGGTGTGGACGTGCCGAAGCTGCTCGACAATGCCGAGATTATGGCCACGTCATGCAGTTCCTGCGTGCCCATCGACAAAAACCCGGGCGTTACCCTGGGCCACGTTCTGGGAACGCTGGCCAAGCACGGACGAGACAAGGTTACGCTGGTTGCTTCCCCAGGCATTCAGGATTTCGGCGCGTGGCTGGAACAATTGCTCGCTGAATCGACCGGAAAACAAGGGCATGGGATCATTCCCGTGGATGGCGAGCGGCTCGGGCCGCCAGAAGTGTACGGAACAGATCGCGTCTTTGTCTATCTCCGGCTGGACTCTGCTCCGGACGCTCAACAGGACGCTGCCATCGACCGCTTAGAAAAAGCAGGGCAGCCCGTTATTCGAATTTCGCTTGGAGATAAGTACAGCCTGGGGCGCGAATTTTTCCGCTGGGAGATTTCGACCGCCGTGGCGGGCTCAATCCTGGGCATCAACCCTTTCAATCAACCCGATGTAGAAGCAAGCAAAGTCGCCACGCGGAAACTGACGGCTGAGTATGAAAAGTCCGGCTCTCTGCCTTCCGAAACTCCAATTCTGGAAGACCAGGGCATCAAGCTCTTCGCCGATCCCGCCAATGCCTCGGCTCTGACGAAGGGGGCGGCTGGCGGAAAATCCTTGGTAAGCATGATGCGCGCGCATCTTGGCAGGCTGGAGGCAGGAGATTACTTTGCTCTTCTCGGATACATCGAGATGAATGACGCTCACCAAGAAAAACTCCAAGCCCTTCGCCACGCCGTCCGGGATTCCAAACGTGTTGCCACGTGTCTGGGTTTCGGTCCCCGCTTTTTGCACTCCACCGGGCAGGCGTACAAGGGCGGCCCCAACACAGGCGTCTTCTTGCAGATTACTTGCGACGACGCCTCCGACCTTCCTGTGCCCGGACATAAGTATACATTTGGTGTGGTGAAAGCAGCCCAAGCGCGCGGCGACTTGCAGGTGCTTGCGGAACGCAAACGCCGGCTGCTGCGTGTCCATCTTGGATCTGATGTGAAGGCGGGACTTGAAACTTTAGAGAAGGCGGTGAAGCAAGCCTTGGCATGAACTATCGGCTTCGCCGGCGTTGTATTATGTCACCGAAGTTCGTTGATGAAATTCCCAATTTCCGGGGGCCGGGTTCAGAGCCCCGTCAGGGGCGGAAGAAGGTAGCCCAGGGCGGAAGCCCTGGGATCAAGCGGCCCTCACCCCGCCTTCGGCGCCCCTCTCCCGCGCGGGCGGGAAAGGGGAGAGAGGAAACTTGGCTAACCCACGGCTCGCGTCGTGGGCCATATTCTGCCGCTCCCACGGAGCTGGCTTATTCAATGAACTCCGGTAACACGACACTGGTTGAGATCGAATCAATTGGCGGAAAATGCAAACTTGGAACCGCTCCGGGTCTTTGTCAGATAACCCCTTGCAGGGCGCTCGCCTGAGCCTTAGGATTAACGCATGGCCTCTTTCAATGCGGCGGATACTCTGCGCCGCGTGACATTTTTCGCTACGTTGCCCGCACACGAGATCGAAAAGCTTGCGGGCCATTGCGCTGGGCGGCGGCTGGCCAGGGAGGAGATCCTCTTCAGCGAAGGCGACCCGTGCGAAGGCCTGTTCGTGGTCCAGTCGGGCGCGATCAAGGTGTTTAAGATGGCGGATAGCGGCCGCGAGCAGGTGATTGGTATCGACCGCGCCGGATCGACCGTAGCGGAGCTGCCTTTGTTCGATGGTGGAAATTATCCAGCTTCGGCCGCCGCTCTGGAAGATTCCACGCTGCTTTTTCTTCCCAAGCGCGAGTTTCTTTTGCTGGTCCGGCAAAACTCGGAAGTGGCGTTTTCCGTCATCCGCACGCTCGCCTGGCGGTTCCGTTATCTGACAACGTTGGTGGAGGAGCTCTCGCTGAAAGAAGTCAGCCACCGCCTTGCGCGCTTTCTACGCGACCGCGCCTTGCGGGATGGCGTCCGCACGCGGCGCGGAATCGAATTCCCCCTTCAAGAAACCAATCAGGAGATCGCGGCTGAAATTGGCACCGTGCGTGACCTTGTCTCGCGCAACCTCAGAAGGTTTGTCGATCGCGGCATCATCCGGCTGGAACTGCGCAGGGTGATTGTGCTCGATATGGCCGAGATTGAAGCGCAGGCGGCGGGCACGAAGCGCGCCGCGGACAAACCTGCCCTCACAACCGTCCGCTAGTGTACCGTCCCGCTTTATTCTTTACAGCCTGTCCAGACGGCTGTCATTCCGAGCGAAGCGAGGAATCTGCTTTTGGCGTCGCGGAAGCAGATTCCTTGGGCCGGCAGAAACGTCGGCCTTCGGAATCACGGTCGCAGGGTGGCGCGCATGTCGCTGCGGTTGCGATGTGTGCGGTTACATAATGTAAGTCGAATCGCATACATGGCAAACAACGCCATGTGTGCGCCACCCCTTCGGACCTCCAAATCACGCTACCGCTGCGCTTTCACCCACTCCGCAATGTTGTCGATCACCTGCCCTGAGACGTGCCCTGATGTAAAAAAGTCGCGCGGACTAGGCGGCTCACTGCCGGTCATGAACAGATGATCGAGCGTGGGATAGAACCGGAACTCCACATTTGAATGCCCGGTAAGGGCTTTTTTCCAGACATTGAAATCGTTCGGAACGGTTACGTTGTAATCGCGCCCGCCTTGCAAGAGAAGCATAGGAATCTTCAGGCTGGCCGCGGTCGCGGCGGGGTTGTAGCTGCGAAGATCGAGCAGGTAAGAGCCAGGTAAATTTGCTCCCATGAAGTTAACCGTGTCCGATGGTTTCAACGACGGGCTCATACTTTGCTGCTCTGTAGCCTCGGCGGCTTCAATCGACTTGTCTCCTTGACCCGGAGCTATTCCTTTAAGACTCGCTATATACTTCATCTGCCGGACGAGCGCCGGCCCAAGGTGCTCCGTATTTCCGGCCATCAGAATGATTCCAGTAATCTGCGGATCGCCTTGGGCGATGCGCGGCGCGAGCATCCCGCCCAGGCTGTGGCCCAGAACGTAAATCCGTTTCGGATCGATGCCGGGCCGGGCGGCCAGCAAGCTCACGGCGGCCCGCGCGTCATCGACAGTTTCTTCCATGACGGTAAAACTGGGCTTATGGACAATCTTTGGATATTGCTGGGTGCGCTTCACGTAGCGCAGGACGGCAATGCCGCGGCTGGCAAGGCCCCAAGCGAGGTCCTTAAAGGGTTTGTTGGGGCCAATGGTTTCGTCTTCGTCGTGTGAGCCTGAGCCTTGCACCAGCGCCACAGCCGGAAACGGGCCTTGGCCGTTCGGCATTGTCAGCGTCCCCGGCAGCGTGTAGGGCGCGGAACCAACCGTCACAGGCATCTCGTGGAAGCTTCCGGCGTTAACGTAAGCCGGCGGGGTCCAGGGATGGTTGTTACCAAGTCTACCTGTGTAGATGAAGAATCCGCCAACCTTGCCGTCGGAATCGAAAGCAACCGTGAAATTAATCACGCCTTTTTCGAATTGAGCGGAGATTACAACAACATGGTATTGCCCCCGTTCCGAAACAGAGCTCCTGGTGACGGCACGAAATGGGCCGTGTTGTGTGATGATCTGCTGCCATAAGTTTTGCATCGTGCTTACGGGCGCCGCTGAGGTCATTTTGGCGTCAAACTGAGCCTCCACCTTCTCGAATTGGCTCGCGGAGAGTTCTTCGATGACGGCTTTACCCAACGCCGCATAGTCCGGCGCAGCCGTCTCGGCCCCAAGCGCAACCGCAAACATCAAAAGCCCTAAAACCATGGCTGTCATCTTGCTTAGAATCATGGATTTTCCCCTTTCTATTCTTATGTCCGAGGCATGGACTCTGTTGGCGCCGGTTATCGTACAATAGAAGCATCCGAATCGCAAAAACACGTGTGGGTATGTCCGCCACCGGAAAACGAAAGACGGAAAAACGTCCCATTTATCCCATTTGTCGCAAAAGTTTCAAAGTGGCCTGGTATGCTGGATATGAGTTGGCGCTTTTAAGAAAGATTAGAAAATGGCCGGGAGAGAATGGGAGAAGTACACAAAAATTCACGGAACGAAGCCTAGCGAGTCTTTAGAATCAACGTTTCTAATAATTGGGCGGCTAGTTTAGGGGGCTGGACTTCAGTCCTAACCATACAGCCCAAAGCCCCTCACCCGCCCTCGTACCTTGGGCGCCCTCACCCCACAGGCGGGAAGAGGGTTGTTCTTGGACTCCCTTTCCCTAGCCCGAGAGGGAGAGGGTGGCGAGCCCTTCGGCTCCGCTCAGGGTAAACTCCGTGAGCCGGGTGAGGGGTTTTGATGGCAGGGTTGAAACTCCCCCTGGGATTGAGGACACAAAATTTACGGAACGAAGCCTATTGATGATTGAAAACAAAGGAAGATTAAAAAAGTCTCAGGAAGGGAATGGGCCGCAGGCTGGCTTACACGCTTCTTGATCTCCTCACGGAAAGTCGACAGAAAGGGTGGGTTGACAATTCTTAAATGACTTTCAGGCGCATAACTATTGTTTTGATTTTCTTCTGCTTGACCTGCAGGCTCGCGGGCGCCGGCCAAGCGCCATCACAACGCATCGAAGGCGCCGTCCGCGATTCGAACGGCCATCCGGTCGCTGGGGCGCAAGTCTCCTTTCAAAGCGGAAATTTCTCTGTGCAGACGGCTACAAATAGCGACGGGGGGTTCGCGCTCGAGGGGGTGAAGACGCCAAGCGGATTCATCTCAGTTCGTGCGGCGGGTTTTGAACCGCAGCGGCGCGCCTGGAAGGGTGGGAGCAAGGGGCCTCTGGTGATTGTCCTTTCCGTTCCTTCGCTTTCCCAGCAAGTTACGGTCACGGCGAACCGCGTGGCCACGCCGGTACTCCAGACGGCTGGGAGCGTAGCCGTGCTCTCGCAAATCGCCTCGACTCCGGCTTTGACGATCGACGGAATCTTGCGCCAGGTTCCAGGCTTCAGCCTCTTTCGCCGCACTGACAGCCGCGTTGCCAATCCCACCACGCAGGGAGTCTCATTGCGCGGCGTAGGGGCGAGCGGCGCCAGCCGCGCCCTGATACTCGAAAACGGCATACCGCTAAACGACCCTTTCGGCGGCTGGGTCTACTGGGACCGCGTGCCGCGCGCGGCCATTGACCGCATTGAGGTTGCCGAAGGCGGCGCTTCAGATCTCTATGGCAGCGAGGCGATGGGCGGGGTCATCAATGTGATTACGCGCCAGACGGCGCGCTCGGAAGCTTCGCTCGACGCTTCCTATGGAAATGAGGATACGCCAGACGCTTCACTCTGGGCCGGCACGCAGCGGGGCAGGTGGTCCGGGCAGTTGAGCGCCGAGGCGTTCGGTACCGATGGCTACGTGCTCGCGCCTGCAAACCTCCGCGGTCCGGTTGATACCGCGGCGGCGTCGAACCATACGGACGGGACACTCACTCTGGACCGCCAAATCTCCAACAACGTGCGTGCTTTCCTGAGCGGTTCCGTCTTCGGCGAGGCCCGCAAAAATGGCACGCCCATCCAGACCAACCGCACTCACCTGCGGGAGCTCGCGGCGGGGCTCGACTGGCAATCGCCCGCGGCAGGCTCGTTTACATTGCGCGGTTTCGGGGAAGCGCAGCTTCTCGACCAGAATTTTTCCGCCATCGCATCCTCGCGCGCAAGTGAATCGTTGACCGACCTGCAAAGGGCGCCGGCGCAGGAGGCGGGCTTCTCCGCCCAATGGGAGCGTGAATGGGGAACAGGGCAGACGTGGGTGGCCGGCTTTGACGCCACTGCCGTGCGCGGCGCGAGTAACGAGTTGAAATACTCAGGCGGCGCGGTCACCTCCGCCGTGGGATCGGGGGGAAGGCAGGGCATCGAGGGCCTCTACGCCGAGGATATCATCCATCTGACGCCGCGCTGGATCCTTACCGGCAGCGGCCGCTACGACCATTGGCGCAACTTCGATGCTCTCTCCACCACCCTGCCGCTGGCCAAGCCCGGCCCATCCGTGGTCACAAACTTCGCGCCGCGATCGGCGGCCGCCTGGAGTCCCCGGCTTTCGCTGCTTCGCCAAATCACTTCATCGGTTTCACTTTACGCTTCGGCCTTTCGGGCCTTCCGCGCTCCAACGCTCAATGAGCTTTACCGCCCGTTTCGCGTCGGCAACGTGATCACCCTGGCCAACAGCGAGCTTGACGCGGAGCGGCTCAATGGAGCTGAAGTGGGCGCCGGATTCGCCCCGGCGGGCGGGCGGCTTCGCGTTCATGCCGCGCTCTTTTGGAATCAGATCAGCCAGCCCATCGCCAATGTTACTTTGAGCTCCACTCCGTCGCTCATCACCGACCAACGGCAAAATCTGGGCAGCACGCGCTCCCGCGGGCTTGAGATTGAGGCCAGTGAGCGGGTTGGACCGTATTTTGAGATCTCGGGCGGGTATCAGTTCGTAGACGCGACGGTCTTGAGTTTCCCGGCGAATATCGCTCTCGAGGGCCTTGCGATTCCACAGGTTCCCCGCCATACCTTCACCTTCGATGCCCGCTATTCGAAGATGCCTTTGGCGACCCTTTCTTTAGAGGGGCGCTATTCGGGATTGCAGTATGACGATGACCTTAATCAATACCCTCTTGGCTCCGCCTTCTCGCTGGATGCGCTGGCGTCGCACACTATCCGTCATCACTTTGAGGTCTACGGCGCCCTCGAAAACCTCACCGGCCAGCGATATGAAGTTGCCCGCGTCCCTTACGTCGTGCTTGGCCCACCGATCTCCGGCCGGGTTGGCATCCGGATTAACTGGGGATCGCAATAGCCGGCGGGCTAACCGTCACTTCCACCGCGCATTAGCAAGCGCAGAGTTGTTTTTTAACTCTGCGGCTTGTACGCTTGTTCGGTGTACGTCGGCTGGTGGTCACGGATCGCTATTTCTTCGTCACCCGCAACGGGCTGCGAGCCAGGGGTCGGCTAGAGGATACAGACTTCGAAGTCCTGGCCAGGGTCATCGATGCTCGCCGCAAGGTGCACGGTTTTCTGCTCACGGCCTGGGTTTTTCTTTCGGATCATGGGCAGGCGGTGGAGACGGTCTACCAGGTGTATAACAATTACAAGACGGAAGGGGTGTTTGATCCGGCGGGCCGGGAACTGGGGTACTACAATGGGGTGAGCGGCGCCTGGTTTGATCGGGACCTCTGGGCGGCGGGGCGGATGATCGCACAATCGTATCCGGGCGACACGTACTTTTTGCACGCCAACCGGCTGCATTCGGACACGCAAATTACCGATTACAGCGGCGCGGTACTTACCGACTTTGTGTACTACCCGTGGCAGGTATGGAAGTATGCGGGAAGCGAGGTGGATGCGCATTTTGCGGAGTTCCAGCAGAGTGCGGGAGCGAATTATCCGACGCCCACGCGAACGTACTCGAGTGGTCAGGGCCGCTGGCTGACGCCGGACCCGGACAACGCCGGCGCTGACCCCGCGAACCCCCAGACCTGGAACGCCTACAGCTACGCCGGAAATAACCCCACCACTAACACTGACCCCAGCGGCGAAGATTATGAAGTCTGTGTGAACAACGATAACGGCGACTCGCAGTGCACACACATTCAAAACGAAGCAGCCTTCAAAGCGGCGTTAGCAAATCCGGGACCTGGGATAACAGTCAAGGGTGGTGAGTCATCCGGGACCATCTATGGAACTGATGTCGATGGTAACCCAGTCCAGGAAGGAACCTACAAGCAAGTTACTGGCCCCGGCTCAGAGGCCATGGAAAGTGGCGGCGTTTCGGATGCCAGCGCCCCCTTGGTAGGTTTTGTAGCGGCTGGCGTCGGCCTGATTCGAAGTATAGGGGCGGACCTGTTCGGAAGCTTCTTTGAGTCGGAAACGCCGGAAGGAGGAGCAGCGGGCGCTGCTACCGTGGAAAATCCTGTTATCGTTCCCGATGCTCCACAGGTGACGCTCACGGAGCACGCCGCGCAGCGCGCTGCGGAGCGTGGCATGACCCAAACTGACATAGATGCTGCTATCAGGACTGCGAAGGAGACAGGCCAGGTGGTTCGGCAAATGGGGAAGTATGGGACGCCGCAGAACGTGTACAAGGGTATGAACAACATCACTGTCGTAGTAGAGACAGCAGGTAGAAATGCAGGGAAGGCTATCACCGTCTTTCGAACTCAGTGAGTGATTCAATGGATGGGTGATTTCGTTATGGACGAAGTTGTCGGCATCATCCGGGAGATCCTCAATCGTGAAGATATTGAGGGACTGTTAAGCCTTGGAGCGCCCCCAGACGAGTACGAATCCGAGGCCAGACTACTAACGCAAAGTGTACAAGCATTAGTGGCCGATGGTTCAGACCTCTCAACGCGGCAGGCGAGGCTTGCTGGAGAGATCAGGGAGACTTGGCGGAGAATGTTCGGTCCGTTCTCGGAGAGTGACCTTGCCCAGCGAGAAGCTGCCTTCAACAGGGTTGCCGCTCAGATTGTGTTGGCCCTGCCGCAGTTTCTCTAGCCGCGGGTGGCGCATACATCCCTGCTTTTGGGATGTGTGCGGCGCAAACGAATCTGACGTGCAATTCCGCGCGGATATCTTCAACCTGTTCAACACTCCTTCGTTCGGATATCCGAATAACAGCCTCGGTGGTAGCGCGGCCTCTGAAATCTTCACCACGCGCTTTTCCGGCGAGTCTCCAGACGCGCGCGTAGTGCAGTTTGCCTTGAAGTACACCTTCTGACCCTCTAGAGTCGTGGCGCCGAAGTTTGTAGAGGAATTTCCCCTGCTGCCCGGGGGTCGGGTCCAGCGCCCCTCGGAGCTCGCTTATTTAACCAACTTCGGTGACACAACACTCCTCAGCCCAACTTGGGGTAAAGAGTCTGTGTGAAAACTGCCTTTTCTGAGTTGTAGCGGCGCTCGGAGCCTGCCCTGACGCAGGAAGGGAGCGCCGAATCACTTGAAAAATAAATACCGGCGGCCAGAGGCCGCCGCTACAATCGCAGTTACCACACAGACTATAAACCCGCCGCGTATTTTTGCGCCGGAAAGTAAACGGCGCTGGCCAATGCCGCCGGCCGGGTGTATCTTAATCAATCCTTCCGCAAGGAGGTCTGATAATGATGGATCGGCGCAGTTTTGCGGCTTCTTTGATAGGCGCCGCAGCATCCATTCCGGTTTTGGGGAGGGCTCACTGGGCGCACGCGGCGCCAACCTCCGCACTGCCGCAGAGGCTTGCGCTTCCCACTCCGGACCAGACCGCATGGCAGGACATGGAAATCGGGATGTTCGTCCATTTTGCTCCGAACACCTGGCAGAACAGCGAGTACGATAACCTCTCAACGCCCCTTTCCACCATCAATCCCAATATCAATACGGATCAGTGGGCCGAGTGCGCCGCAGACCTTGGAGCGAAGTACATTCTTTTTGTGGCCAAGCACGTGGGAGGTTTCTGCATGTGGCAGACCCATACCACCGGCTACGGCATACGGAATACGCCGTGGCAGGGAGGGCATGGTGACGTTTTGGCGGATGTTACCGCTTCCTGCCGGAGGCACAAGCTCAAGCTGGGTGTTTATCTTTCTCCGCAGGATAGGAAGTTTGGCGCCGGCCTCGGCGGCCG
>JBOGJY010000296.1:0-9622 GCA_050745325.1 Terriglobia bacterium | reverse complement strand
GCATTTGGCGTCACCGTAATTCATAATCCTCCATAGTGTCTAGCACCCGACACCTGCAACCTGACACCTGGAACCTACCTTGCCTAGCCAATATTTCCGCACCAAGAGCATCGATAAGCTGGTAGCGGATTCCGAGGACCCGCGGTATCGCCTGCGCAAGACTTTGGGGCCGTGGTCGCTGGCCGCTCTGGGCATTGGCGCCATTGTGGGCGCCGGGATTTTTGTGCTCACCGGCACGGCGGCGGCGGGCGAATCTCTCTCCTTTCACTCCATCCTGAAAGCGCCGCTGCTCGCGGCGCTGCTCCACGGCGAGCACGCGATCGGCACGGCGGGGCGTCCGGGAGCAGGCCCCGCGATTGCCCTTTCCTTTTTGCTGGTGGCGCTGGTCTGTGCGCTGGCAGGGCTTTGCTATGCCGAGCTTGCCTCGATGATCCCGATCGCGGGCAGCGCCTACACCTACACTTACGCCACGCTCGGCGAGTTGATTGCGTGGATCATCGGCTGGGACCTGATCCTCGAATACGCGGTCAGCAACATGGCCGTGGCCGTGGGATACTCCGCCTATATTGACAGTCTGCTGCAAAGCTTCGGCATCTATCTGCCGCGCAAGCTGATGGAGCCGATCCTCGCCGGAGGCCACTGGACTGGCTCGTATTTTGACGTGCCCGGCTTCCTGGTGGTCATGATCCTCACCTTGGTTCTGGTGATTGGCATCCGTGAGAGCGCGGGCGCGAACAACCTGATGGTGGCGGTGAAGATTATCGCCATTCTCGTCTTTGTCGCCGCCGCAGCGCCGCACGTGAAGGTGGTGAATTGGAAGCCGTTTATGCCCAACGGATGGCAAAGTGTGCTTACCGGCGGAGCCATCGTTTTCTTCAGCTACATCGGTTTTGATTCGGTATCCACCGCCGCCGAAGAGTGTAAAAATCCTCAGAGGGACGTGCCTTTCGGCATCATTGCCTCGCTCATCGTCTGCGCCATTCTTTATATCGGCGTAGCCGTAGTTCTGACCGGCATTCAGAAATGGCCCGCTCTGCGCAACGCTGCGCCGGTGGCGAACGCGCTGCACGCGATCGGGCTGGTCACGGTGGAGCGATGGGTTGTGATTGGCGCGCTCATGGGCATGACCAGCTCGCTGCTGGTTTACCAGCTTGGACAGGCGCGTGTCTGGTTTGCCATGTCGCGCGACGGCTTGCTCCCCCACGTCTTTTCGAGCGTGCACAAGCGATTCCGCACGCCGCACGTCAGCACGTGGGTGGCGGGCTTCTTCGTGGCCATACCGGCCGGAATTTTTGACATCGGGACGCTGGCCGACCTTTCAAATATCGGAACGCTCTTCGCCTTCATGCTGGTCGCGCTGGGCGTCCTGGTGCTGCGCCACAAACAGCCGGAACGCAAGCGTGGCTTCCGCGTGCCATGGTCGCCCGTCGTTCCTATCGCGGCCATCCTTTGTTGCCTCTTGCTGATGGTCAGCCTTCCGATTGAAACCTGGCTCCGCTTTGTCATCTGGCTGGTGATCGGGCTTGCCATTTATTTCACCTACAGCCGGCATCGAAGCGAGTTCGGAAAGAATGCGGCAGTGACAAGAGGCAAATGACGAGGGGCGACGGACAAGAGACGAGGGATAAGGGGCGAGAGACAAGGGGCAAGGGACGAGGGGCAAGAGACAAGACGGGCGATAGGAGATATCTTATGGATGACAAGCACAATAAGATCACCCTGCGGACAAGTTACGGCTATCATGATCTCATCGTATGGTAGAAGGGAATGGAATTGGCAAAGTCTGTTTATGGTGTTACACGGAACTTTCCAACCGAAGAAAGGTACGGCTTGGTTTCGCAAATGAGGCGCGCAGCAGTTTCGATCCCATCGAATATCGCGGAAGGCCATGCGCGTCACACCACGAAGGAATTCATTCAATTCGTCTCTCATGCGGAGGGATCGTTGGCGGAGTTGGATACTCAGACTAGATTGGGACTAGAGATTGGATACTGCCCAAACGGCGAGACCGAGCGGCTCTTCGCGCTCATGGAAGAATTACGGAAGATGCTCAACTCCCTTCGCCGAAGCCTTTCCGCAAAGCAGCCGTAGGCCAACTTGTCCCTCGCCCCTTGCCCCTCGTCTCTCGCCCCATGCCCCTCGCCCCATGCCCCTTGTCCCTCGCCCCTTGTCCCTTCTTCCGTTTTGATGCTAGGTTGAATTGAGCCGCTTATGAGCCAACACGCAACAAGTCCCGAGAAGGAAAGCCGCCGTCCCAACCGGCTGATTCACGAAAAAAGCCCGTATCTGTTGCAGCACGCCTACAATCCGGTTGACTGGCGCGCCTGGACGCCAGAGGCTTTTGAAGCGGCGCGCCGCGAAAACAAACCCATTTTTCTTTCCATCGGTTATTCCACTTGCCATTGGTGCCACGTGATGGAGCGCGAGTCCTTCGAGGATTCCGAAGTGGCGGCGGCCATGAACGAGGCGTTTATTCCGATTAAAGTAGACCGCGAGGAGCGCCCCGACATCGACAACGTTTACATGCGCGTCTGCCAGATGCTCACCGGAAGCGGCGGCTGGCCGCTTACCATCGTGATGACGCCGGAGAAGAAGCCGTTTTTCGCCGCGACCTATATCGGGAAGGGCGAGCGCTTCGGGAACTTGGGCATGATGACGCTGATCCCGCGGATTCAGGAGGCGTGGGCCGGGCAGCGCGACGACGTTGAACGATCCGCCGATGAGATCATGCTGGCGCTTAAGAAGAGTGACCACATGCCCGCAAGCGGCGCGCTCGATGCTTCCACACTGGCGGCGGCGTTTGAAGAGATGGCCGGGCGGTTTGACGAGCAGAACGGCGGCTTCGGACACGCGCCCAAATTTCCCACGCCCCACGCATTGACCTTCCTTCTTCGTTACTGGCAGCGCAGCCGCGACCCGCACGCGCTCGAGATGGCGGAGAAAACGCTCGCTGCCATGCGCTCTGGCGGCATCTACGACCACGTTGGTTTTGGCCTTCACCGCTACTCGACCGATGGCGCATGGCTTGTGCCGCACTTCGAGAAAATGCTTTACGATCAGGCGCTGCTGGTGATGGCGAATGCGGAGGCGTTTGAGGCCATGCGCAAACCGGAATACGCCAAGACGGCGCGCGAAATCCTTGATTACCTCAGGCGGCAGATGACAAGCCCTGAAGGCGGGTTTTACAGCGCGGAGGATGCGGACTCGGAGGGTGAGGAAGGAAAGTTTTATCTTTGGCGCGAGCGTGAGATCAGGCAAATCTTGAACCGCACGGAGGCGGCGCTGGTTACGCTCGCCTTCAACGTTGATCCCGAAGGGAATTTTATTGAGCACGGAAGCGATGGCGCGAGCGGCGGCAACATTTTGCACCTGACCGCGCGGCCCGAGGAAATCGCAGCGCGCGCAGGAATCAGCGCGGAAGAGTTCGAGGAACGCTGGCAGGCGGCGCGCGAAAAGCTGTTCATCAAGCGCGAAGAACGCGTTCACCCTCTCCGCGACGATAAAATCCTCACCGACTGGAATGGCCTTGCCATCGCCTCCTTGGCGCGGGCGGCCCAGGCGCTCGACGAACCCCGCTACGCCGCGGCGGCGCAAGCGGCGGCGGACTTCATCTTGGGCGCGATGAGAACGCCGGATGGCGACCTGCTGCACCGCTATCGTGACGGGCAAGCGGCGGCGGAAGGCCATCTGGATGATTACGCCTTCATGGTGTGGGGACTGATTGAGCTTTATGAGACCCGGTTTGACGCGCGGAATCTGGAAGTGGCGCTGGCGCTGACTGACATCATGCTCCACCATTTCTGGGACAGCGAGCGCGGCGGGTTTTATTTCACCGGGAAGAATCAGGAAGAGGTCTTGATTCGCAGTAAAGAGATTTATGACGGCGCGGTACCCTCCGGCAATTCGGTGGCGCTGCTCAATCTGCTGCGATTGTCGAGCCTGACCGGCAGGCCGGAGCTGGCGGAAACGGCTTCGAAGCTCGCGAGCGTCTTTGCCGGGCCCTTGCGCCAAGCGCCTTCCGCGTACACGCAATGGATGACCGGCCTCGATTTTGCCGAGGGACCGTCGTATGAGGTGGTCATCAGCGGCGACCCGGAGACTGAAGATACGCAAGCCATGCTGCGGGCGCTGCGCAGCGTCTATCTTCCCAGGAAGGTTGTGATCCTGCGCCCGCCTGGAGAGGCCGGCGAGAAGATCGCGCGGCTTGCCCCCTACACTCGGGAGCAAATCAGCCTCGGTGGCAAGGCTACCGCTTACGTTTGCCAGAACCATAGCTGCAAGCTGCCCACATCGGATGTCGATCAGATGATCGAAAACCTCAGGACACCGTAAGCCTGTCGATTCCTCTAGCGAATGGCTATCCTCAACGCTGCAGCGCCCCTCACCCGTCCCGCGGAGTTTATCCTGAGCGCAGAGCCGAGGGCGGGCCACCCTGTCCCCTGCGGGGCGCGGGCAGCGCCGTTTTTACTTCGAATCGCAGACCTCTCCCTCCGCGAGAGCAGGAATAATCTTAAACCTACCCTCTCCCCGGAAACGGGGAGAGGGTGGTGAGCGTAGCGAGCCGGGTGAGGGGTGTTGGCGCCTTTACCTTTTACTCCGCCGTTGCGATCCAGCCGCCGCCCACTACTTCTTCGCCGTCGTAGAAGACGGCAGCCTGGCCGGGCGTGATGGCGCGCTGCGGCTCCGCGAAATGCACCAGCGCCTCGCTGCCCTTTGCCGTCACGCGGGCGGGTGCGGGAGCGTGCTTGTTGCGGATGCGCACGCGGGCCTCGATCTCTTCGCCTTCTCCCGCCGGGCGAATCCAATTTACGTCGCGCACGCGGCAGCGGCGCTTCATCAGGTCATCGTTGCTTCCCACCACCACGCGGTTGGTAGCGGCGTCAATTTCCGTGACGTAAAGCGGAGAGCCTGTCGCTACGCCCAGCCCCTTGCGCTGGCCCACGGTGAAATGATGGACGCCGGCGTGCGCGCCCAGCGTCTTGCCATCCGCCGTCACCAGCTCGCCATGCGTCTCACTTGTATCATTAGTCTCACCAAGATAGGCGGTGATGAAGTCGCGGTATGAGCCGCTCGGGACGAAGCAAATTTCCTGGCTCTCGGGCTTTCCGGCTACGGGCAGCTTCTTTTCGCGGGCAATGGCGCGGACCTCCGCCTTCGTCATTTCGCCCAGCGGGAACACGGCCCGCGAGAGCTGATCCTGCGTGAGGCCAAACAAAAAGTAAGACTGGTCCTTGGCGCGGTCGGCGGCGGCGTAGAGCCGGTAGCGTCCCGTTTGCTCATCTCTCCGGATGCGAGCGTAGTGGCCGGTGGCAATGCGGCCGGCGCCAATTTCACGAGCCGTTTCCACAAACCGGGCGAACTTGATTTCCGTGTTGCACCGGCTGCAAGGGACGGGCGTCTCGCCGGCCAGGTATTGCCTGACGAAGGGCCGCACCACGTCTTCTTCAAAGCTTTGCTCGAGATTGATGACGTAATACGGAATACCGATGAACTTCGCCACGCGGCGGGCGTCGTAGACGTCGTCGAGCGAGCAGCAGCGGCCCGAGGCGCGCCCCGGCTCGATGCCTTCCGTAAGGCCCTGCAGGGCGGGAAGCCGGCGCTGGTTCCAAAGCTGCATGGTGAGGCCCACCACGCTCGATTCGGAACCCGAATTATTTTCCGCCAGGATCGCGGCGGCGGCGGAACTATCCACCCCTCCGCTCATGGCTACGGCAATCGTCATAAAAATGAGCTTTCAACAAATTACAAATGTTGGGTTCAGAAATTGCGATGACCTATTCGGCGCGCATTCTCTGATTGTAGCGCCGGGCTTTACGCCCGGCATGCCGCCCTAAAGGGCGGCGCTACTGACCGCTTCGCCCTTATAAAGAGGCGACAGCGACCGCAAGCGCCCGATGACTTCGATGATGACGCCGAGCGCGTAGTCGATATCCTCGCTGGTTGTCGAGCCGCCCAGGCTGAAGCGGACCGTTGAGCGCGCTTCTTCTTTCGTCTTCCCAATCGCCGAGAGCACATGCGAAGGCTCAAGAGAACCGGAAGCGCAGGCGGAGCCAGTCGAGCAGCCGAGGCCGCGCAGGTCGGCGGCAATCACGAAAGACTCGCCGCCCACAAACGCAAATGTAATATTGGATGTAGAAGGCAGCCTGCGGTCGCGCGCGCCATTCACGGTGGCCAGTGGAATCGCGCTCAGAATGCCTTGCTCAAGCCGGTCGCGCAAAGCTCCGATTCTCACGGCGTCTTCCCGCAAGTGCGCCAGCGCAAGCTCGGCGGCTTTGCCGAGACCCACAATGCCAGGAACATTTTCTGTACCCGGCCTGCGATCCCGCTCGTGATGCCCGCCATAGAGTAGCGGCCGGAAGGGGACGCCCTTGCGAACGTAAAGCGCACCCACGCCTTTCGGGCCGTTAATCTTGTGCGCTGAAAGCGAAAGCAGCTTTACGCCCATTTTGCGCACGTCAACCGGGACTTTGCCCACTGACTGCACAGCGTCGGTATGGAACGGGACGCCGCGCTCCTGGGCGATCCGCCCGATTTCCTCGAGCGGCTGCAACGCGCCAAGCTCGTTGTTCGCGTGCATGACGGAGATGAGCGCAGTTTCAGGCGTCAGGGCGCGCCCGATCTCCGCCGGATCGATCACGCCGTCGCTACCCGGACGCACAAAAGCCACCGCAGCGCCGCGCTTTTCGAGAGCTTGCGCGGCGTTAAGCACGGCGGGGTGCTCGATGGAAGTGGTGACAACGTGCGGCCTGCCGCCGCTGAGCCGCGCGCTCGCAGCTTCAACCATACCAAAGAGGGCGGTGTTATCACTCTCCGTACCGCCGCTGGTAAAGACGATCTCTCCCGACGCTGCGTTGAGCAGCCGCGCTACGCTCTCCCGCGCTTCCTCGACGGCGGCGCGAGCTTCCTGCCCCCATGCGTGCACCGACGACGCGTTGCCGAAGCCGTCCATCAAGTAAGGCTTCATGGCCTCGAACACTTCCGGGGCCAAGGGTGTTGTCGCATTGTGATCCAGATAAACGCGCCGCATAAAGAAACCCGCTTCGAGGGACTTGCCTCTCTGTTCAGCCTATCGAAGCGCCTGGGGTGTGTCAAACAAGGCCGCTATGGGCCTCTATAAAATCGCAATCTTTCCTTCGGTTGCAGGACGAACGCGGGTTAGAATGGGTTGGCTGAATGAAAGTTCATAGACTGAGAAGCCAGGCCAGGCAATGCCGGGCGCCGCAAGAAGCTCTCAAACCAGGAGGCTATTGATGAAGGGTGTCGTTTTAGCGGGTGGAACCGGGTCACGGCTCTATCCGCTCACGCGGGTCACGAACAAGCATTTGCTTCCGGTGTATGACCGGCCGATGATCTATTATCCGATTCAAACGCTGGTGGACGCCGGGATCAAGGACATTCTGCTGGTCACGGGTGGCCAGAATGCCGGGGAGTTTCTGCGATTACTGGGAAACGGCAAGGATTTCGGCCTGCAGCACATCAATTATACCTACCAGGAAGGCGAGGGCGGGATCGCGGACGCGCTGCGGCTGGCGGAGCACTTTGCCGACGGGCAGCCGGTGTGCGTCGTCCTCGGAGACAACATCATCGAGACCAATATTATCGAGGCTCGCCAGGAATTTGACCGGCAGGCGAGTGGCGCGCGAATCATTCTCAAGGAAGTCTCCGATCCGGAGCGATTCGGAGTGCCGGTGTTTGAGAATGACCGCATCGCGCGGATCGAGGAAAAGCCCAAGCAGCCGAAATCCCGCTATGCGGTGATTGGAATCTATTTGTACGATGGCACGGTTTTCGACCGCATCCGCAAGCTCAAGCCTTCGGGCCGCGGCGAATTTGAAATCACCGATGTCAATAACCAGTATCTGGCGGAGAATTCTCTTGCTTACAGCACCCTCGACGGCTGGTGGACGGACGCGGGCACTTTCGAATCGCTTCTGCGCGCCAACACTCTCGTGGCGGGCGGAGGCGCGAATAAGACCCGGCTGGAGCCGGTCGTGCGCCGGGCGTTAAACTAAACCTTACTGCACAATGCGAGCCGCGGGAGCGGCGATAGAATGTGGCCCACGGCTTACGCCGTGGGAAGGCGTCGGTCTTCGGCGGCTCAACCTCTTCAAGGGTGACCAGTGGAAGTTCAGGCGGCTGTGATTCCCGATGTAAAAATTATCAAGCCGAAAAGACACGGTGACAGCCGTGGATTTTTCTCTGAAACGTACCACAAGAAGGCGCTCGCAGCAGCGGGCATCCACCTGGATTTCGTCCAGGACAATCACTCGCTTTCGGCTGAGCGCGGGGTGGTTCGCGGGCTGCACTTTCAGACTTTGCCGTATGCTCAGGATAAGTTGATCCGCGTGGCGCGAGGCGCGATTTTTGACGTGGCGGTGGACCTGCGGAAGCGGTCCCCTACGTTTGGCAAGCACGTGAGCGTTGTTTTGAGCGCCGCAGCGTGGAATCAGCTTTTCGTGCCCGTTGGCTTCGCCCACGGATTCTGCACGCTTGAGCCGGAAACAGAAGTGATCTATAAGGTGACCGCTTACTATTCTCCGGAAAATGACAAGGGGTTGTTATGGAATGACCCGGCGTTGGCCATTCCGTGGCCCGTGAGCGCGGACGAGGCTATTCTTTCTGACAAAGATAAGCGGCTGCCGCGGCTGGCCGAATTAAAGGAGCTTTTCGAGTAGCAGCGTACATGTTGCGTTGTGACACCGAAAAAGCATGAAAAGAAGCCTTCACCCACCGTTTCGCGGGGCGTTTTCCCAAAAGGAGTCTGTGGGACAACTGCGGTTGTAGCGGCGGCGTCCCCGCCGCCGGGATTTATTTTCAAACGTTTCGGCGGCGAGGACGCCGCCGCTTGTTAGACTCAGGAGGAAAAGGTTTTGCGAATTTTAGTGACGGGCGGCGCGGGATTCATCGGCTCGAATTTCATCCGCACTTTTCTCAAAGACCACCCTGGCGATTCCGTCATCAATCTCGACAAGCTCACCTATGCCGGAAATCTCGATAATCTCAGCGATCTCGAAGGCGCGGCGAATTACAGTTTTATTCGCGGCGATGTCGCCGAGGCGGAGGCGGTGGAGCAGGCGCTCGGCGCGGGCGTTGACGCTGTCGTGCATTTTGCCGCCGAAACGCACGTGGACCGCAGCATCACGAACGCGCGCGATTTTGTCGCGACCAACGTGCTCGGCACGTTTACGCTGCTCGAAGCCGCAAGGCGCAAAGGCGTTTCGCGTTTTCTGCATGTGAGCACGGACGAGGTCTATGGCAGTATGCCGCCAGGAAAGGCGGCCGATGAGATGTGGCCAGTCGAGCCCAATAGCCCGTACGCCGCAAGCAAGGCTGCTTCCGACCTGCTGGTCAGGAGCGCCTGGCAAACCTACCGCTTTCCCGCCGTCATCACGCGCTGCTCAAACAATTACGGTCCTTGCCAGTTTCCCGAAAAGCTCATTCCGCTGATGGTCACGAACGCTCTCGAAGGAAAGAAGCTGCCGGTCTATGGAGACGGGCTGAACGAGCGCGACTGGATTTTTGTGGTCGATCACTGCAGGGCGCTCGATCGCGTGCTGCATTCGGGCCGTCCGGGAGAGGTGTATAACATTGCTTCGGGGCAGCCGTATTCAAACATAGAGAT
>JBOGJY010000295.1:0-6256 GCA_050745325.1 Terriglobia bacterium | reverse complement strand
TTATTTGTGTGTCGCACATTCGACTGACCCCCCAAGCCGCGAGCCATGATCACTCAAGCTGACAGAGCGCGGGACTCGCCGTCTGACCGTGAGGTTATCTCCATGCTCAGGCAACTCTTCTCTATTTTCCTTCCTCTCATAACGAGAAGAAGCGATTATCTCTTTGTTTGAGGCCCGTTTGCGGCAGTTAATTTTGGCGGTCAAATTTTGACCGTCCAGGGGCCGCATGGTAGTATTTGGCATTCTGCCGCTGTGCCGCAAGCCGAACCTGGAAAAAAATTCGTCTCTTTTGTCTCTTCTGTCTCAAGCTCCTCATGCTCGCGTGGTAGCCTGAGATTTGGGCTTGCATCGGCTGCCGCGGGCGCCATACAAAGATTAAAGATTAGAAAATGACGGAGAAAGATGGCGCAAAACACAAAAATTCACGGAACGAAGCCTAGCAAGCCTTTAGAATCAACGTTTCTAATGTTGGCGCTCAGCGTTCCCAACATTAGAAGGATTTAACCTACGGTTCCTTCCAAAATCGGACATCTGATATTGGAAGAGCCCCAGGGTCAAAACGGACCTTGCTTTACGAACTGTCGCAACGACCGGCGGACCTGGAAACCGGGTCCGCGCTACGAGTGGCCGAAGGGGGATGCGCTAATTACCGCCATAGACAGGAGGAGACTGGATGTCTGTTTCACCCGCACAACTTACGCCGCCCGGACCGAAGGGCCATTTCCTGTTAGGCTCGCTGCCCGAAATCCGCAAGGATGAGCTTGATTTTCTCAACCGCATCGTGCGCGAGCACGGCGACGTTGTGCGCCTAAAGGTGGTGAATATTCCCGCCTACATCCTCAGCCGTCCAGATTTGATTGAGTACGTTCTCATCACCAACCAGAAGAATTTCATCAAGTCGGTCTATCTCACGGAGAGCAAGGCCCTGTTTGGCGAGGGAATCCTCACCAGCGACGGCAGTTTCTGGCGGAGGCAGCGGCGATTGTTGCAGCCCGCCTTCCACCGCGACCGCGTTGCGGTTTATTGCCGCGCGATGGTGAAGCACGCCACGCGGATGCTCGACGGCTGGCGCGACGGCGAAACGCGCGACATCCACCGCGACATGATGCAAGTGACGATGGAAATCATTGCCCACATTCTGTTTGGCGAGAATATATCCGGCGAGACGCAGGAGATTGGCGAGGCGCTGGGTATCTTCTTCGAGCAGTTCGACGAGCGATTCGGACTTTACTCCATCCCGGAGTGGCTGCCGACGCCCGGCAATCTGCGTTATCGAAAGGCCATGCGCCAGCTCAACGAAAAGGTCAACGCGATCATTCGCAAGAAGCGGGCGCTGCGGCAGGACAACGGTGACATTCTTTCCGCGCTCTTCGAGGCCCGCGACGAGAACGGCGAAGGGATGACGGAAACCCAGCTCCGCGACGAGATGATGACCCTGTTCTTCACCGGCCACGAAACCACCGCTCTGGCGCTTTCGTGGGCCTGGTATTTGCTCGGTCAAAATCCCCGCGCCGCGGAAAAGCTGGAGGCCGAAGTGGACGCGGTTTTGGACGGGCGCGAGCCGGCCTACGAAGATCTGCCCAACCTGCCCTACACGGAAATGGTCTTTAAGGAGTCAATCCGCCTGTACCCCCCTGCCTACGCCGTGGTGCGCGCGGCGGTGGAGGACTGCGAGATCGGCGGCTACACAATCCGCGCCAAGTCCACCATCGCCATGTTTCCCTATGTGGCGCAGCGCGACCCGCGCTACTTTGACCGCCCTGGCGAGTTTATCCCGGAGCGATGGGAAAACGACTTCCAGAAGACCTTGCCGCGATGTGCCTACTTCCCCTTTGGCGCCGGACCACGGCTTTGCATTGGCGACGCCTTCGCCAAGGCCGAGGTTCCGCTTCTCCTCGCCGCCATTGCTCAGAAGTATCGCATTGAGCTTGTCCCGGACCACCCCGTCCTCCTGAGCCCATCCCTCACCTTGCGCCCGCGCAAGGGTATTAAAGTGGTCATCCATAAACGGCGCCCCGCATCCACATCGTCTCTCCAGACGGCCTCCGCAGCAACCCAGTAGCGCGCCGAACACCAACGCCGCTTGCTTAACCGCTGGTCCGATCTGCTTGCGGCGCCCGCACCGCACCAAAAGAACCTCTCACCGCAGCCACTCTCCCCAAAAGGGGGGAGAGTGTGGCCGGCCCTTCGGCTCCGCTCAAGGTAGGCTCCGCAGGGCAGGTCAGGGACACAGGTTGCCCAACTTTTCGAGACCTTTCATTAGACGTTTTTAATCTCCCGCCTATACCCCAGTCCGCCACAAAAAATTAGAAACGTTGATTCTAAAGACTCGCTAGGCTTCGTTCCGTGAATTTGTGTTGCTTTTCTCTTCTCTTGATCCTCAAATCTCTAATTTTTGATCTTCTTCTAGCCCTGCGGTTTGCCACGGGAACCGGAAGTAGCGCCGCCCTTCAGGGTGGCACGTGCCGGGCGTAAAGCCCGGCTCTACCCGTAGACAGCCCGCGTTACAAAAATTAGAAACGTTGATTCTAAAGACTCGTTAGGCTTCGTTCGGGGGGCGGAGCCTCCTTAATTTCAGGTGGGGTGGTGCTTCAGCTCCGCCAATAAACCCCTCTCCTGGCTCGCTCCGCTCGCCACCCTCTCCCCTTCGGGGCGAGGGAGCAAATTAATTAGACAACAACCCTCGCCCCGCTTGCGGGGAGAGGGTGCCTGAGGTACGAGGGCGGGTGAGGGGTCGCTTTATGGCGGGACTAAAGTCCCGATCCCCTAGCTCGTCCAAAGATTAGAAATGTTGATTCTAAAGACTCGCTAGGCTTCGTTCCGTGAATTTTGTTTTTTTGGGCCGCACACCGCCGACCCGTTTTTCTAATAATCCCCCCGGTCGCAGCCCCTGCGCCCATGTTCCAGTCTATCAAATGATATTGAGAATTTTGAGACAAACGAGATAAATGGGACGGTTTTTTGTCCGCCCTAAGCCGCGCTCAAATTGAAAGGATGAGGAGGAACCGCATAGCGAGCCGGATGAGGAGGGCCACCCTCGGTGGGGCATGGCGTTTTTCGTCATGTATGCAACGGACAAAAGCGTTGAAATCCGACCCGTGAGCGCCACCCGCGGGCTTCGGCAGCGGCAAGACAATGCTCCGCCATTCGTCAGGCAGCGTAAGATTCTACAAAACCTTTCCCAAGTCCAAGTCTGTAAGAAGGGACAGCAAATCTTCTGTCCAATCGGCCGTCAGCGGAAACGATATGTCTTCCAGCGTTGCCAGCAACATTTTCTGAGCTTCTACAGTATATTTCTTGGAAGTCGTCCGTTTCAGATCTTTGTTCTTTTTGAACGCGAAACGCCACTCGCCAGCGAATGGTTGCAAGCCTACGCCAAGCACATCATATTCCCCCACTTGATAGCACGTTGTGGTTATCTGTTCATGGTTTGGGAGCGTGATTCTTCGGGCGTCTGAAGCATCGTTCTGAACTTTCGCCCTGAACTGCCCCAGTCCCGCTTCTTTGATAGAATTTGTTTGCAGGCTCTTTAACTGAAGTGTGTACTGCCTGCCCTTCAAATTGAATGTGCGGTCTGACTTCGTTTTCTCGTGGTCGTCTGGTTTGAAATGCTCGTTGATTCCAAGATTTTCCAAAAACTTGATGAACGCAGCCTCAGCCACGTAGCCGTAGGTCATTCCGCGAAGACTTGGATTTTCAGTGATAAGCTGTACCAGTGCCTCGTGCTCAATCCACTTGTTTGGGTTCCGAATGTTTTCTAGCACACCAGCCAGAGTGAGCGCCTGTGCGGGCTCTTTCGGCTTTATCGGAGTCTGTGGGACCTTGGGTTCAGCGCCGGGCACTCTTAGCCTCATCAACGAGGGATGCGGGCGAGGCGCCTAGACCACGAGCTAGTTTATGAATATTCGTCAGGGTTATGTTCGTCTCACCACGCTCAATGCGCCCCATATACGTCCGGTGAACTCCGCAACGCTCGGCCAATTCTTCCTGCGATATTCCTTTCTTCATGCGCAACGCGCGCACGCGTTGGCCGAATTGATGCGCTATGAGGTTCACCATTGATGGCAGGCTACGATGTGTGCTACGTATATAGCAACACTCTAAACGTAGCGTGTTAAGGAAACGTTCTTGAACCGTCAACCCAGGTTATTTGAATTACCCGAACCACCGCTCTTTGAAAAGCGGCGCTCGCAAGGTGGCGAGGCTACATCTGATGTGCTTGTTTCTGCCCATATCGGCGGAAACTCAGAGGTTTTTCCGCATATTCTTGCGCTGCATGTCCCCAAGGGCTCAAGGGTTGCTGACATCACATGGGGCCAAGGTGTTTTCTGGAAAAAAATCCCGCCAGAAGACTATGAAGTGGTCGGCTCCGACTTAAAGGGTGGGGTGGACTGTCGAAAGCTTCCCTACGAAAATGAAAGCTTCGATTGTGTTGTCTTTGACCCTCCTTATATGGAAGGCTTCTTCAGAAAGTCAGAAGGACATCTAGGTGGTTCAGGAACGCACTCGGCTTTCCGAAAAGCTTACTCAAACGGTGAAGCAACCAACGAGGATGGCCCAAAGTGGCACGCTGCTGTTGTTGACCTCTACGTTCGAGGTGGCAAAGAGGCAGTTAGAGTCTTGCGTAGAAACGGAATACTCATCGTCAAATGCCAGGACGAAGTGAGCGCAAACCGCCAGTGGCTCACGCACGTTGAAATAATCAACGCATATGCAGAGCTGGGTTTTTATGCTCGTGACCTCTTTGTTGTTGTCCGTCCAAACCAACCCGGAGTGAGCAGGCTCATTAAGCAAGTGCACGCGCGCAAGAACCACTCGTATTTTCTCGTATTCCAGAAAGCCAAGTCTGCAAAGAAAACACCGCCCGTGGACATCTAAGATTCCGCCAAATGTATTAAACTATGACGCGACCTCTCCTGGGTCATTTATTGACGCCAGCAGGCCCGAGGAACTTAGTGGCGCATTAGCCAACTATGCCGGCTCAGTGAGGGGCTTGCTTAGCCACCCCGACATGGTTTTCCCGTCACGGTGAAAGGCTTGCCGTTGAGCCGGATGGTTTGTCCGAGGACGTGAGAACTCAGTCCGTAATGCGCCTTCCAAAACTGGTAACTCAAGACAGCCACGTCGGCAGGGACCACGCCTTCTTCGGCGGGTAGGAAAGTCCGGCCTCGAATAGGCCGAACGCCTAACAACTGGAAGAAGTCCTCCGAGACTTCGGCGGCAGAAACGTCAGCAGGCCGACCTCGCCCCGCCCAATTGAGCTCACCTGTCACATAGACCGAGATATCTTCAAGCGTGCTCGTCCCGCGCCCCCACTCCTCCCAGACAAGTTTCGGCTCCGCTCCAGCGGTGAATGTGAGTGGATAAACCCCATTGATCGTAACCAGCCGGCTTGGGTTCCTAAACGGCAGTGGGCGGAGCAAGACGGCGTTCACCACGCTAAACATTGCCGTGTTCGCGCCGATGCCGAGCGCGAGCGTGGCTACCACGACGGCCGTGAAGCCGGGACTCCGGCGCAGTTGGCGCAAGCCGTAACGAAAGTCCTGAAGAAGAGTTTTCATTGCTCACCTCAAAACGCGCCTGCAAACCCGCTGAAATCTAGCGAGGCTTCGCCTCAGACCCACGAGTCATGGCGCCACTGCGAAGCGGTGGAAGACGAAGTGCCGTGGGTGGAACCTACGGAACGAGACACGGTCCTTCCTCCCTCTGCAACCCCGGAGGGGTTGCGGTTCGTCAAATAGGCGCACAAGGCGCTGGTGCGGCGGCCAGAGACCGCCGCTACAACTGCAGTTGTCACCCAGACTCTTTCGGGCCAGAGGCGTTCTCCGGCCGTGACCGTGGATTTTACCCACGGCTATTGCTGTCGCTCTCCTTCGGGGAGCAGGAGCCGCCGCCGCGAAGGAACCGGCGCTCTTAAAGAATCACAACGTCAACCCGCGCCACCTTGTGTTACAACCTTCCAGAGCTCATTATAGCCGTCTACACCACTGTTTCTGGCACCAGAGCATCGAAATAACTTCATATTATATCAATAACTTAACGATGATAAAAAATATATTGACAATATAAAACTAATATCATATGATGTGCATCTACTAAGATGTAGTCACAAAAGCAACTTGTAAGGAGGAAACAAACATGGCGATCGTAAGATGGGAACCATTTCGAGACCTTTTGACCACTCAGGACCGATTCAACCGTCTCTTCAACGATACCTTTGCCAACGTTTTTGGCAATGAGCAGCCTAATCCCAAGG
>JBOGJY010000294.1:0-24284 GCA_050745325.1 Terriglobia bacterium | reverse complement strand
GGCACCAGCCTCCGTTGGTATTCGCCGAGACAGAGCAGAGCAACAACTACATTCCCAGTCTGTACGGGTATAATTTTGCGCCAGCGTTCCTCGGACAAACCACGATCAGTTATGCTGCCACGCAGTTAAACGCCCCGCCACAATACGTGAACCAGTGGAGCTTTTCGGTGCAAAAGGCGCTGCCCGGCAACACGGTTGTAGAGATAGGTTACCGTGGCGAACGCGGGTTTCACCTTCAGCGGGCTCACCTCATCAACAACGCGCCGCCCGGTCCGGGCGCTGTCGGTCCACGCCGCCCGTACCAGACCATCAGCTTCCTGCCAGGCACAGTTTTCCCTGCAGGCTTTCCGGTTGCCAGCTACACATCGCCCGTCTCCTCGATTAACTATCTCGAAAACTCCGCGCAGAGCTGGTATGACGCTGGGTGGGTAGATGTGAGGCATCCGTTCGGGCACGGCCTTGCATTGCTTTCCAACTTCACGTGGTCCAAGAACTTGACCAATGCGCCGGACTTCCGCTCGCCCATGGATGAGTCCGCCATCCCGCAGAATAACAATGATCTGGACGCGGAAAAGGGCCTGGGCTGCAATGTGCCGCTGCGCTTTGTGGTGAGCGTGATCTACGAACTTCCCGGATGGCAGCGTCGGGCCTTGTTGCGCCGTTTAACCTCAGGCTGGAGCCTCTCATCCATTTATCAGGCGCAGAGTGGGATGCCATTGACTATTTCGGTGTTCGGGGATACGGCCAACGCCGGAACGCTGCTCGGCGAGAGTCCAATCCGTGCCGACGCGACTGGCCAGCCGGTTTTCCCTGCCGGCACGCAGAACGCTACCCTTTGGTTCAACCCGGCGGCCTTTGCCGCGCCTCCCGCTTATCAGTTTGGGAATGCGGGGCGCAATTCGGTTCAGGGGCCGGGATTGCAGACCATGGATCTGGCGCTCACGCGGGAGTTCAGAATAGTGGAGAGAATCAAGCTGCAAATGCGGGCAGAGTTTTTCAACACCCTCAACCACACGAACTTCGGTACGCCAAACCGGTACGTCAACGAGCCTCAGTTTGGAACCGTCACCATGGCCATGACACCGGGGCGCGAAGTTCAACTCGCGGTGCGGCTTACCTTCTGAGCACGCATTGTGCCGATCAGAAGATATGGACGTGAAAAGTGAGGTATTTCTTGGGGCTCTTGCGGAATTCGTCCATAAATTCGCGCAGCGATTGGGAGGTATCTGTGAGGTTGTTATACAGCTTGGTGTCGGTAGAGAGCAGACCCAGTGACCCCTGGCCCTTTGCCATCCGGCCCGTAATGGTATCGATGTTGCCGGCCACCTCGTTCAGGCGGTCGTCGAGCTGCGGGTCTTTGGCAAGCTTGCCCAGCGTTCCGTTTCCCTGGTTGACGTTCGTCACAAGGTCTCTGGCTTCGGTGATGGTCTTGTCAAGCTTGTCGTACAGGGAGGGGTTGTTGAGAAGCTTGCCCAATGTCCCATTCCCGTGCTGGATTTGGTCCATCAAACTGTTGGCGCGGTCAAGCGTGCCATTAAGCTTTTGGTAGAGCTCGTCGTTCGACACAAGTTCCCCAAGGGTTCCTTTGCCATGCGAAACCTGGTCCATCAGGTCTTGCAGCTTCGCCACCGTGTCATCCATCCGGTTATAGAGCGTCGGGTCGTAGATGAATTTCCCGACCGTGCCTTTACCCTTGGTGATCTGATTCGTCACGTCGTTTAACTTGGTGGAGAGATCGGTAAGGTTGGTGAGGACGTCGTTCGCATTTTGCACGATCTGCTTGATGTCAGCCTGCTGCTGCGTCTTCACCACGCTGCCAGGCGCGACCGGTGGTTCGGCGGCGCTGCCTCGCGTGATGTTCACAAATCCTTCGCCCAGCAGCCCTGCGGTTTCGATGTCAGCCACAGAGTCGGCCCGGATGTCGGGTTGGAAACGGCGCCCGATCCTCATCACTACTTGGACGGCGCGTTTGGGGTCTTTATAAGGAGACAGGCGGATGTCACTGACGCTGCCGACCGGCACGCCCGCCAGTTGCACCGAGGCGCCCGCTTGCAGGCCCTGCGCTTCGGTAAAATAGGCCTCGAGCTTGTACTGGCTGGTGAAGAATCCCACATGGCCGCTGACAAAGAAAAGGCCCACCACCAGGATGATCAGGGCAACCGCTACCATCAATCCCACGCGAAGCTGGCTCCATGGAAGTTCCTTGCGCTGAGGCATAGTTCATCTCCCTTTCAGTGGATTTGAAGGGTGTCCGTCATCAGGCCCCTGTCTCTGACCTCGCTGCGGCCGGCGGCGCCTTGAAACTCGCCAACCACCATTCTAATCGAAAGCAACACGGTTGCGCCCGTCAGGAAATAAACTCGAGCAGATAGGGATCGCGGCTTTTGATCAGATCATCCCGCTTTCCCCAAAAATAAACCCGCTGATCCCGCAAGACCATGAACCAGGTTGCCGGCTTCGAAGCGTCACGAGGCTGGCCGGTCTTCTGGTTTCCCTGGGAAAAGAAAACGTCGCTGAGAAAAAGCGCGTCCTGCACGCGCTGCGTCACAACAATCGAAGCGACGCCGTTTAGATCGCGGAGCTTGGCAATCAGAATATTGATCGTGTTTGCGGTGACAGGGTCGAGGCCCGCCGTGGGCGAATCATAAAGCATGATCTCCGGCCGGGTCACGATCGCGCGAGCCACTGAAACCCGGCGGCGCATTCCTCCGGAGAGCTCCGCAGGCATTTTGTCGATGGCGTCCTCCATCTCAACAAAACCCAGCACCTGCCGCACTGCCTGCTCAATCTTTTCTTCGCCGTTCCGCCGGGATTCGCGCATCGGGTAGGCGATGTTCTCATAAACAGAGAGAGAGTCGAAGAGCGCCCCCTCCTGAAAGACAATGCCCATGCGCTTGCGAAGCGCGTTCAGCCCGGTTTCTCCGAGCGAAGAGGTATCTTCCCCCTCAATCAGAATTTGGCCCGAGTCCGGCCTGAGCAATGTAGCAACAAGTTTTAGCAGGACCGACTTTCCAGAGCCTGTCACACCGAGGAGGATGAGAGTTTCCCCGCCACCCAAGCGGAAGGAAACGTCTGCAAGCACTTGCTTGGCGCCAAATGAAATCGAAACGCCGGAGAGTTCGATGGGAATGTTTGACGTCACGGTAGGTCGCTGGATCGCAGCCGCAACGCGAAAGCGGCTGCCTTGGATTCTCCTTCGCCGGCGCTAAACAGCCTATGGAGATATTCTAACAGCCGTCCGCGTCACTTTGCGACATATGGGAAAGCGGGGGTAATGGGTTAGTTTGAATTTCGGATCGCCTGCCTGTGAACGCGGCGGCGTAGCCCCGCCGTCCCGGCGGCTTGTCCGGGCGTCCCGGCTTGCCGCAAGATACCGGGGCGCCAGCGCAGCCCTCCACAAGTCTTTTGCCGCCCGGTAGAGCCTGCCTCAGTCTCGCCCGCGTTCATGCCCGATGGCCGAAAAACGGCTTACCAAACCGGAAACCAACCGGAGCGGAACTCAACCCAAGCCGCAATCTCCTTTATTTTGTGCAACCTGCCTCATTGTACCGGATCAATCCGGCTATCCCCTTCATATTCAGTCGATTGCAGCGATTTTACCTACATTAGATTCCGGTTGGTTCCGGTTGGTTCCGGTTTCGACCCTTTGTTTTCAACGACTTGAAAAAAGTAAAACAATCCTTTTTAGTTTTCAGCTCTTTTGCCTCCCATTTCGGCCTCCCATTCCCCTGTTTTTGATCCCGCGGCCGGGGCACTGGGTGGCCCTTTCGTCGTGAGACGAGGGTCGAGAGGCGAGTCCGGGACCCTTCCTTTTTCCCTTATCCCTTGTCCCTTGACTCTTGCTCCCGTCTTTTTATTCTACGCCCCGGCTCTGATCCTTTGGAGACGAATGAGACGAACGAGACGGTTTATTTAGATTGTAGCGGCGCTCGGAGCCTGCCCTGACGCAGGAAGGGAGCGCCGAAAAGCCGGCGGTCGCAGACCGCCGCTACAGCGCCATCTAGGAAATAAGGGCCGGCGGCCGAAGCCAGAATGGGGCCGCCGCTACAAAAATCAAACTGACCCACTACCTTCCTTTGACGACCCTTGACATTGCTAGATGCGGACCGCATAGTCGGATTATCGCATCGTCAGAGAGGGTTGAATGGCCGCGAAGACTCCGAGCCGGAAGAAGCGAGTTCCAGGTAAGACTAAGCCAGCGATTAGGTCTAAATCCACTGTCAAGCCTAATCTGTCTGCGAAACGCACGGCAGTTTCCAAACCAAAGCGGATTCAACCGTCCAAGTCCAAGACTGGCCCAAAGGCGCCAGGTGGCTCCGCAGGCGTCATCGCGAAAGGTTCCATCGAGCATGTGGTGATCATCCTCAAGGAGAACCACACGTTTGACAGCTACTTCGGAACTTTTCCAGGCGCCAACGGAGACTCGACCCTTGTGCACGCTTCTAACCCGCCTAAGGGGACGTTTTCGAACAATCACGCCGCGTGGCTGGCGCGAGCCACCAAGGCGGTGCGGGAACAATATCAGCAGACGAACATTGCCTCATACTGGGCTTACGCGCAGCAGTTCACTCTTTGCGACAACTTCTTCACCGACGTGGCGAGTGATTCGACACCCAATCACCTAATGTTGATCGCCGCGGACTCGCCGGTGATTAACAATCCCCCTTTCAGTTCAAAGCCGTCGTACAACATCCCCTCGCTGCCTGCCAACCTTCAGACCGCTGGACTCACGTGGCGGAGCTATGGAAGTTATGCCTTCCCTTACATCACCGCTCTCCAAGGCAGCCCGTGGAACCTGACATCGCAACAGTTTGTGACCGACGCCGCAGCCGGCAACCTCGCGGCGGTATCGTGGGTCTATCCGCCGTCCGCCGACAGCGAACATCCTCCCGATAACGTGACGACCGGAATGGCGTGGACGGTGTCCCAGGTGAATGCAATCGTCCAGGGCGGCTTGTGGCCTAAAACGGCGATCTTCATCAGTTGGGACGATTGGGGCGGCTGGTATGACCATGTCACGCCGGCTAACATCGAGCAGTGGACGGACGGAACCCAATTCCGCTACGGCTCTCGCGTTCCGTGCCTGGTGCTCGGTCCGTATGCGAAGGCCGGCTATATTTCCAAAATCCTGCACTCCTTCGTAAGCATCGTCAAATTCTGCGAAGAGGATTTCGGCCTTCCGCCCATCAACCAGCGCGACGGCTCAGCCGACGACATGGCAGACTGCTTTGACTTTACCCAGACACCGCTTGGTCCCCCAAAGTGAGCGAACTGAGCCATATGGGACAAATCGGCCGGTCTGTCGGGGTTGTGGAACGCTCGCACATACCCTCTGTTGACAAAGCAGATTACGGGATTGAGCTGCTTCATCTCCTTCTTCGCGTTTCTCAAAGGTCTGCTATAGTATCCCGCCTAGATTGAGAATGAAAATAGCAAGCAAGACCGCGCCCACGCCAATCGCGGGCCGCTTCATCGTGTTCGCGGAAGCGCCCTTCCACTCCCCTGTCAGCAAGCCCAGCAAATTCGAAACCAGGATGGTCATTGCCATGAAGAGAGCAAACCCTACAGACGTTCCGTACTTCCCTGAAAGCATCGCCCCCATGCCGTAGCAAACAATGCCCGCGAGCCAAAGGAACGCCATAGCAGAACTGAGCATGGCCTCTTTTATCCAGCCTTCCTCCCTAAACAATCTCCAGGTGTGATTGCGGGATAGGAGGTAACCGCAGTACGCCAGGTTCGGAACAAAACCTGCGCCAAGAACGAGAGCCCAAACCGCGTACGTTGCGGTTACGGTGTTGGCGCCCAAAGCCTGAGCCCTGGGGATAATGTCTCCACTGAACGCAAAGCCTAAATTTAGATTGGCGCCAAACATACCCGTGAATATACAGATCGCCAAGCCCTTTGCGAAACTTAGCGTCGTGTTTCGTTTTATATTTCCAGTCTCGGTTTCCTTCTCTCTACGGCTTCCAGCGGAACTACAACTGGCTAAGCCCCAAAAGAGTAGGGGCATGCTGGCCAACAGCACAAGACCTCGAAGGTGCAAGAAGTCGGCGGGATGCAAGACCAAAAGCGGGATTAACGATCCAAATAAGCAAGCAAGACCCATGACGACCGCGAAAGCCAGAGCCATACCCATGGCGATGATCCCAAGTCCAAACGTGACTTGAGCGAAGCCCCACAACAGACCGAAGAGAAGCGGGTAGAAAATGGAGGAGGCCGGCGTTGTGTGATAGAGCGTGAGCAGGTTCGGACTGAACTTTATGACAAGAAACCACGGAAGGACGAATAATGCCTCCGCCGAGAAAACCAACCACGTGTTCTCCTATCGCCAATGGCGGCTGTACTTCATTGGCAATGCAAAACCGCCATTGAAGCTGCCGCTCAGGAAAATAATAGCTGTTCCGAGCCAAAGCGAGCTATCCATTGGGTTTCTTTAGTCCTCGAAAGTCAGCGTCCCAATTTAGCGGGCTATCGGAAACCTTTTGACGGCCATTCCGGGAAAATCGAAGTGTCTTCTTGTGTATTGAATCAATATCTTACGAGATTCTTCGCCGGCCTCGGCTCCTCAGAATAACGCGCTTACAGAATTGTTCCGGAATCCTGTTAGATCTGCGGGCGACACCCTGCGAATGACATGCTGCAGAGAACCTTTTAGTGAACTAATTATGAACCGAATCTACGCGATTCAATGCCACTCTCCCAATGCGCCATGGCGCTCCATGGCCGGATACTTTTTGTCCGTTGGGTCCCCACCCGCAGGGCCGGATCCAATTACGCATACGTCGTAAGTAATCAAGGGTTGTTTTCTCCCTCCTCGTGGTTAGCTCCAAGCAAGCCATCAAGTCTATCCAAAGCCGGGCAGTATTCAATTATCGTAGTCGATGGTCTCCATTCCGGTGTGATGGCGGCAGGAGCGCTCAGCCGCCTCGATGATCCGCAACGCATCGATGGCTTCGGTTAGCGTAGAAAGGGGAGGCTCTCCTTCCAGCACGCAGCGGTTAATAAAGTGATCCACCTCATTGCGAAAGCCATCCTCATAGCAAGGCAGCCCCCACCCAGGTCCCCGGTCATCTTGAAACTGCGCTTCGTTCCATGTGTAATTAACCGATCCCTCCGTTCCAAGGATCTTATAAACAACCAGCCACGGATCGCTGGTAAGGTCTTTTGCGGCGAAACTGCACCAAAGGTTTGCAATAGCGCCGTTTGGCATTTCGCAGACGATCATGACCTGATCCTCACAGACCAGCCTCCGGTAATGAACTTTGGACGCCGTCGCCATCAACCGGCGTGGCCGGCCCAGGAGATAGAGTAGGGAATATGCGTGATGAACGCACACTGCCCGCAGAACTCCGCCGTACCGGGAGGCCACTTCTTCGGAATGATAGATGTTGTACAACACCCAGAGACTGGCAATTTGGCCCAGCCGGTTCTCGTCAATCAAGCGTTTGGCGCGCTGCAAAGACGGGTTATAGATGTAGTTATGAGCGGGCATACAGGCGCGGTTCGCCCTTTTCGCAGCCGTTCGCAGTCTCTTAATATCGGCAATCCGCCATGCGACGGGCTTTTCCACCAGTACGTGCTTACCGGCCTTGAGGCTCTTTAGCGCCACCTCCATATGGTGTTCGGGTGGGGTAAGAACATGCACGGCGCTCACCTGAGGGCTATCGAGCGCTTCTTCTATGCTGCCAAAAGCCTTTGCGCCGAACTTTTTGGCGACAGCTTTTGCACGGTTTGCTTCCGGGTCGTAAACCCCCACGAGTCTAGCATTTAGATTTGCCGCTATAGCGCGGCCGTGCATCTCCGCCACGATCCCTGCTCCGGCGAAGGCCACACCGATTTTCGATTCCGGAATGGTCCACCTCCTAATCGATCCTATAAAACCGCGCCGCATTGGACCCAAAGACTGCGGCTTCCGAAGTCTTATTTAGAACAGGCGCTAGAATTGTGCACAGCGCCTCGATAGCTTGATCGTAGCTCCCGGCCTGAAGACAGACAGGCCAATCGCTGCCAAACATCACCCGTTCTAGACCAAAACACTCCACCACGTGTTCAACGTATGGCCGCAACTGATCCGGTGTCCAGGTCGCATGATCGGCCTCCGTAATCATGCCCGAAAGCTTGCAATATATGTTCGTGTGTTGCGCCACGTCCCGGATGAGCGATTTCCAGGGCTCTATCTTTTGCGTTTTAATCTCGGGCTTGGAAATATGATCGACCACGGCGTGAAGGTTCGGCACCTTGTCGAGAACCCTGAGAACGTACGTCAGGTGGCGTGGATAAGTGAGGAAATCGAAGGCGAAGCCGCTCTCAGCGATCAGCTTAAGCGATTCGACGACCCGAGGCTTCACAATATAGTCATCTTCGGGAAGATCCTGGAGCATGGGCCGAATGCCGATGAGTTTCGGCTTTTGGCGGTATATCGCGAATCGCTCAGCAAAATCGTTCTGTTCTGGATCGAGCCAGCCGACAACGCCCGCCACAAAGTCGTTTCGCTGAGCCAAGTCGAGCAGAAAATCGGTCTCTGCCGCCGTGGGCGCCGCCTGCACCAAGATAGTTTTGTCGATTTGATGTTTAGCCAGGGAAGGCTTCAAGTCCTCGGGGCAATAGTCCCGGTGCAATATGGGAACCGCGGGTGACATCCAAAAATAATCGCCGCGATTGACCTGCCAGAAGTGTTGATGGCTATCAACTCTCACGATCTCACCTTGTAGCTCTGCAGTTTATCCATATCCCAGCTAATCCCTAAGCCCGTTTCTTCACTGGGCCGGAAGTATCCGTCCTCCAGCTTCAAAGGCTCTTTGAGAACCCCGTCTAACGACGGGATGTATTCGACGAACAAACCGTTCCGGATGGCTGCTACCAGCGGCAGGTGCAACTCCATCACGAAATGAGGACTCACCTGCATGTTGTAACAGTCGGCCATGTGAGCAATTTTCAGCCATTCCGTGATGCCCCCGCAGCGGCAGCAATCGGGCTGAACAATGGAAACGCCGTCCGACGCAATGTAGTCCTTAAACTGTTGCCGTGTGAACAAAGATTCGCCGAGAGCAATCGGAATGGACGTGTGTGCTTTGACCTTGGCATGACCGAGAATGTCCTCCGCCGGCAGCGGCTCCTCGAACCAGGACAGGTCGAACTCCTCCCACATGCGCGCCCGCTTAATTGCTTCCGCGTGCGTAAATCGCTCGTTGGCGTCAACCATCAGAATACGCTTCGGACCCAGAACTTGGCGCACCGCCGCAATGCGCTCCTGATCTTCACTAGGATCCTCTTTGCCTACCTTAATCTTCGTGCCCCGAAAACCGGCCGCAACGATTTTCTTCGTTTCATCGACCAGTTGTTCAAGCGGGTGATTGAGCCAGCCGCCGTCGGTGTTATAGACCGGCACCTTTTCTTGCGCGCCCCCGAGGAGCTTATAGAGCGGCAAGCCCGCCAGTTTCGATTTCAGATCCCAGAGGGCAATATCCACCGCGGCAACGGCAAGAACGGCGATGCCCCCCCGCCCCACCCAGTCCAGCCGCCGCCACATCTGATACCAAACTTGCTCATGGCAACGAGGGTCGAAGCCGCGCACCAATGAATCAATAGATGTATTAATGATCGATTGGATTTCACAAGCGCCGTGAGGAATAATGCTGTAAGTAAAACCCAACCCAGATATTCCTTCATCGGTTTCGACGCGTGCAAAAACAAGGTTCAGAACACTGAATTCCCGGATGGAGTCTTGCATCTCACGGTGGGCTGGGGTGTTGTAAGTCTCCGCCGCCACCTTGGTGATTTTCATTCAGTCCGCCTCGCTCTCAGATCAGGAGTTCACCGGGAATGAGGGGCAAAAACACGAGCAAAGATTCACGCGCGGATCGACGATACCTCGCGGTCTTCAGCCCCCCCACCTAAGCAGCCTGGTTCAGCCAGCAGTATCTCCGGCATTCACCACCACCATGCAGGTTTGCGGCGGCACCTGTAGTTTTACGGGGAGCCTTCCGGTCGTATCTGGCTGGAACGGTTGCAGTATTTCCACGCTGGCGCCTTCTCCGCCGGCCCATGACACTTCAGCGGTTGCTTGCTCGTTTCCGTAGTTGACCACCACACACGCTTTGCCCGGTTGTCCCATCCCTTCAAAAATCGAGTACCGCACATTTTCACCCGCTTCCACCTCAGCCCCCATCGTGTCACGAAAACGCCCTAAAAAGAGGATGTCCTTGTGCTTCGCGCGAATCCGGATCAAATCTTCAACATAACGCGAGAGGGGGCGCGTCAGCGGCTCGTCCATGGAATCGTTGTAGTGGCGAGGTTGCATAGCCCATACAAGCCCGTACCGCATGCCGTTGTTCATGACGTTAAAGTCTCCCGGACGTTCCGCGCAAATCGTCGAGGTCCACTCCGGGAAAGTATAGCGCAGCGCCGGCGACTCCATATCGATGTAGTTCATGCGAACATAGGAGATATCGACTAGCGGAAATGCGCGGTCCCAAAAAATCTCCGAAGCCAGCGCAAAATTGGGATTTACATCGCGGCACTTGGCGAGGGTCTCTTTGAAAGTTGTCAGCACTCCTTCGGGCAGCGATCGATCAGGTGAAGTTGGAATGTTTGAATTAAAGTCCAGCGATCCCACAGCATTTGTTTTATCAAGCTGGAAGCCGTCCGCCCCATCCTTTACAAGCTGCACATATTGGTCCAGAAGCAGCTTCCGGAAATCCGAATGGGCTGGGCTCACGAGAGTCATATTATGACGGGTAAGGCCCATATGCGCGCTCATGGTCCCTTCGCCCCACCCTGCCATCGGCCAGTCCGGCGCCCAGCGCCCGTCCACTGCATCCCGATACAGTTTCTCGCGGAATAGCGGAATGGCTGTGTCGGAAAACTGGATATTTGAAAAAATGAGCGGATGGACGCCTATCTTCTTCACCTCGGCCAAAGCCTGCCGGAACTCCTCGGGAGTGCCGAGACGAGGATCAGGCCGGTACTGCGGGTAACCGCGATCAATGCCTCCAATATCCCATCCCAAAATCTCGAAGGTGGTTACGCCGTACTTTTTTGCGCCTGCCGCCAGCTTGGGCAGGTCCTTAAACTTCCAGACAATAACATCTTCACAATTCGAGATGATAACCGATTGCCAAGCCATTTCTTTCCTTAGCCAGCTTGGTGGGCGCCGGACCTGAAAATGCTGGTCGAACCAGCGCCGGTAAAGTTCGCTGCCTTCGTGCCAGTCTCCACGATGTATCTGTAGCGCCACAGAACCCGAATCGAAGAGGCCTCGTTTTGAGTAAGGAAACTTCAACCAGCCCATCGTCAGACCAATCGGTTCGCCGGGAAGCACGTCTTCGGGAGTAGGCCAATTGTCACCAATCACCGCCGTTTTCGTAAAAGGCCGTAACTCAAAGTAAAGCCCCGTTAATCGGTTCTCAGCATCGTGATTCGCATAATAGAGGCCCACCCCAGCCTTGCGGTTGTAAAACTCGATCCAACCCATCTGCATCGAACCTGGGTAAACAAATCCCGCGGCGTCGTATCGAATGCCGAGGTTGCCTCCGCCGTACCCTCCGGCCTGGAAATTGGTGAAAACATCGGGAGCCAGGTTGCGATTCAAACCAGTTACTAAGGACTCTGTTTCATGGCGGTTGACCAGGCCCTGCTGCCCCCCGACAATTCCAAAGAATACCTCCGCCAGGGTTAACTCGCTCCGGTTGTCGATTTCGATTGAGAACTCCAACCGCTCTTCGACTTGGCGGATGTGGTATCGCACTTCCACCGGAACCGTCTCCCGCGCATTGCGGAGCAATTTGTAAGTGCAGGTCACTCCGGTGGGGGATTCCTCGATCGAATCCACCCGCTGATCCCGGCTGTAGAAATAATTGGCCTCGTAATTGGAATGCGGCAAGAGAATGCGGAAGTTCTCACCCAGTCGGGGCTCTTGAATGATCTCGATCGCTGGATTTTTCCAGTGAATTCCAACCAAATCGCCATTCAGGGGATTCAGCTCGAGCCTGCAGATCCCGGTGTCAACATACTTCGGCTGCCGGTTTGAACCCTCGTTTGCTTCACTCCTTTGCGGCGAGCTACCGTCATCCGCCGCTGCGATGGCCGCCGAGGCCAATGCGGCCCCACCCGCAACGAGAAAATCCCTGCGAGTTAGAGGCGACGATTTGAAATTATCCTTCGGTTTTGAAGATAAGGGTTCCATGCCAGGGTTCCTCTATTTATTTACATAGAATGTAACGAGCCCGCTGAATAAAATAGCGCGCAGACAAGTCTGGCTGAAGATAGCTTTCGCAGAAGTCATCAAACCCGCAGTTACGAGGCGTGGTCTTGCTAGCCGGACCATGGACTATATGACCGAACCCTATGGAGAGACGAATTAGGGAGCGGGTGTCGTGTCGCCAGGCGCCGACGCGCAGCGCGATCAACGTAACGCTCCGCGCCGGGAGGCCCTTCTTATCGCGTTGGGAAACTCCGGCGCGCCACGTCGGACTCCCACGATAAAGAAGCGCAGTTAATCCCTGCCATCAGATGGGTTGCGCTTCTGAAAACAAGAGTCAGGTAACAGCCATAACGCGAGCTTCCGAGCTGGGCAAGCTCGCGGCGACTGCGTACAACCGAGATCAAAAGTCAAACCGTAAATAGAGCTGGATGTTTCTTGCCGGGTATGCGGCGCCATATCGCCCAAACGCCGGGCTGTTGATGTCGGCATTCAAGGTCTCCCAACTATGCCGGTTAAAAGCATTTTGCCATAACGTCCCCAAATGAGCCCTTGTGTGCTCCGTAATCGAAATTGTTTTGTCGAGACCAAAATCCTCCTCCATGAACCCACACTCTCTGAGAGTGGGTATTTGGGCGATATTACCGAACGTGAATGGAGCCGGTGTTGCGAAGGCGTTTACGTTTAGGTAATGGCTGTCAGCAGAATTGTTAGGATCGTATGCCGAACAACTGGTAGCGCCGAAGGGAACCCCGGGTACCCTGACGGGTTCGAGCGACGCGAATGGGATGGTTTCCTGAGTCGAGACAAATATAGGCCTGCCGGCAAAATAGTTTTGGATGGCGGAAAACCTCCATCCTCCTATGATTCTATCCACCGCAGGGTTGGCATGACTCCCAAAGTGCTTGCCGCTTCCGAAAGGCAGATCATACGTCCAGCTTAGATTCAACATTTGCGGCCGGTCAGATGAATCGATGAGCCTTGATGTATTCTTCATGCTGGGATGTTGGATATCCGTATCGAACCCCTGACCGATCCCGCCACCTGTAGTCGCGGTGGCGAATCCGAGGGAGGTGGCCAGTTCTTTGGATGCGGTATAAGTAATCAGAAAGGATAAGCCATGACCTATCCGCTTTTGGACATTGACCTGCAAACCGTTGTAGGACGAATTGCCATCCGGCGCGTTCAAAACGGGCACACCGAGATACTGCGGGTACGGCAACAAGGCTTGCGCCACGCTTCCCGTGAATCCCGGATATGGAATGGGAATTCCGGCCGCCTGCGCCGCCGGAGAGTTAATACTGGCGGTGAGCAAACTGCCATATTTTGCATATTCTGACAGCGGGAGATAGTCAAGGCTGTCCGCGTTACTGGTTGGCAAAAAGTGCGCGAATGTGCCCACATACGCGACTCGAAGGACGACGTTGCCGGGCAACTCTCTTCCCACTTCAAAGCCGATGTTTTCAAATTGATTTGGGTGATTTAGATTTCGGTCAATGTAACCCAGTGAGGTTCCATTCTCCAGAGCCGGATTGGTGCTGGGAAATTGCGACGGAAAGGCAAGCGGGAACCCATTATTCCAATTAAAGGCAGGGGTCACACCATTGTCGACCGAGGAAGGCGTGAGGGTGGCCGAAAAACCAGGTGAGGGAACGCTTGGGCCGAGACCGCCACCGGTCCACGTGGTCCAGCCCGCTCCATAGCTGAGCCCGAAGTTAGCGCGCAGAACCGTCTTTGGGGTCAGCGCGTATGCAAGTCCGACATGCGGTGAAAAAGCCTTAAGGTAATATGTGCTCAATCGCTCTAATCCATTACGTCCTGGCCCGTTGCCATAAAGCGCCAGAGCGCCCAATGTTCCCCCTGCGCCGGGATTGGGAATGCTCGAATCGAAGCCGCCGATGGCGTTATCGTGTTCTCTTCCTGGTATGAAGAGATCCCAGCCGAGCCCATAGTGTACTGTCAGCTTCGATGTGAGGCGCCAGCTATCCTGTCCATAAAAACCCCAGGCGCCGGTCATAAGATCGGTGTTAGAAGGAGTACGGACGCTTGCGCTGTTTACTTCGCCTAACACAAAGCTTGCCATGCCTGAGCCAGTTTGGCCGAATCCTGGCAAGCCAGTTTCGGAATCATTAAAGCTCCAAGTGCCTTGGCTGTTATTTTGGGCGATCGAGACCGTGCGAACGCTGATCCAATGCGCGCCAAATTTAAAGTTATGGTTTCCTTTGATCCAGCTTACGTCCAGGTTGACCGGCAAATCCTGATTCGGGTACGTGTCAGGCTCAAACCCAGGGCCTAGACCACTATATCCCTGAATATTTATGGTTGGAGCATGCGGATTCAGGGTTCCATTGAGCCCAATTTGCTGACCAAAATTGGCGTTTGGCCCGGTATACGGGAACCATGAGGTCAGGCGGCCAGGAGTGCGGGTAAGCCCCGCGCGGAAATCCACCAGCACGTTGGGCTTGGCCGTCCAAACATAATCAAAGCGATACCGGTATTCATTCCGGTCATCAATAAATGATGCAGACTCCGCAGGTCCCAGGTATCCCGGACCACCTGCGATGTAGGAATGCCCAGAATTGCCTGTATTTACGCCCTTCGTCTCTCCAAATGCGCCCAAAAACCATGGGATTACTCTCTCATAAGCGAAAGTGAAGCGATTTTTGGAATTAATGGTCTGATCGAATTTAAGGAACCACTGGTCCTTATCGACAAGAGTTTGAGCGTTCGGCCCCACCCAGTTATTTGCTGTGCCGAGGCTGGTCGGCAAAGCTTCCTGCTGGAGAACAGCCGTAGAAATTGAGCTAAGCATGGGGCCCGGAATCATGTTACCCGGGAAGGGATCTCTTACAAACCCGCCCCCAGGAGCCGCCCGGGTGGTCGCAGGGTTATAAATTTCCCCTTGATAAACAGGCCGCCCCAGGGCGTCTGTCCCAATTTGGGGACCAAGCAGTTGGCTGAAGTCCCCGCTTCGCATCGCTTGTGTAGCAACGCTGGCTGTAACCTGTTCTTGGTCCCCCTGTAACGTGGTTCGAAACCGGTAGAAGTCCACGTTCGTAAAGAAAAAAGTCTTATTCTTGCCATTGTATAGTTTTGGGATTACCACCGGTCCGCCAATAGTAAGACCGAAGTCATTTTGTTTATCTTCAGGGACCTGGGCCAGGAAAAAGTTGCGCGCTTCAAGCGCGTCATTTCGTAGATACTCATATAAACTACCATGCAGTTGATTGGTTCCCGACTTTTCCGTCAGTTCAAGAGATGCGCCGGGCGAAAACGGATGGGACGCATCAGTGTTGGCAGTCAACCGGACTTCCTGGACGACTTCCGGGGTAGGAGGCGCCATGTCGTGCCCGCGCTCACCGCCTCCATAGCCACCATCAACCCCGTCAATGTTGTAACTCCACTGGCCAGCCGAAATCCCGTTGATCTGCGCCCGCGAGATTTCCATAAACTCTTGACCACCGGATTCAGCGGGGTCGTAGCTGACCCCGGCAACCGTCTTCGCAAGACCGGAAGCCGACCGGGCCGAATCGCCATAGAGGGTGATCGGCAGCGCTTGGATTTCCTGATTTGTGCGGCTGGTGCCTTCGGTCGAAGTTGTCGTGTCCAGCGCTGGAGGCGCTGTCGTTACAGTCACAGTCTGGGTGGTCTGCCCTACCGAGAGCACCGCATTCACGGTCAAGGTTTCTCCGGAGACAACTTGGACATTCGTCCGCTTAAATACTTGAAAGCCACGCGCCTCCACTGTCACAGCGTATTGTCCAATTGGCAAGACGTTGAGGGTGTACGACCCACTCGAATTAGTCACTGTGGTTTGCTGTAGAGTTGTACCCTGATTGACAACCATGACCTTCGCTCCCGGCACAATCGCGCCGGAAGTGTCCGTAACCGTTCCGACGATGCTCCCAACATTCATCTGGGCGTGAAGGGACAGACTGGCAAATAGGATTAACGCCATAACAATCAGATTGCGGTAGGCTATATCTCGCATTGGCTTCGCTCCTTTATTCTAGGACCATGGACGAACGCACCAGCGTCGCAATCCTCTCTGGTTGCCGATGAAAGACCTGGCTTCACAAACGGATTACGACATTCTCCCTATGGATATTGTTATGGACGTCTTCCTGATTACTTTTGTGTTGATGTGGATCAGCCTCAAGTAACTGTGCCCCCTCAAAATTCTGCGCCTTGAACTGTTGCAGCTTCTCAACGAAGATCTTGCGCACTTCGTCCGCGGAACCTTCCTTAAGCTTTGTCAACAACGTTTGGTGCCCATCGCAAATCCCGGCGAAATCGGAATCTCGCGTAGAAAAAAGGCGCATCAGATGGAGTCCTGAGAACGCAAACAGGGGAACCGAGACCGCATTTAGAGCCCTCGCCAAAACCATGTTTCCGGACAACTCCCAAATCACTTGATGGAAAACCATGTCATTTTTTGAAGCGTCCAGGTAATCTTTCCGTTCTCCAGCAGCCTTCATCTTGTCAAGCAAATGTGCCAAGTGCGCATAGTCTCGTGGAGTCAACCGCTGATGGGCCAGAGCTGCCGCTTCGGGCTCAAGCAATAATCGAACATTGTAAATATTGTCGACGTCGTTGACTGTCAGCTTAGTGACATAAGTTGAGCCGTTGCTGGATTTTATAATGAGCCCCCTGTGCTCAAGGTCGTTAAGGGCTTCCCGCAAGGTTGTTTTCGCCACACCTAAATCTCGGGCCAGCTTCCCCTCGACAATGCGATCTCCTGGACGGATCTCGCGGTTAATTATGGCGTCCAACAAATGTTCTCCGAGATGATTTCGAAGCGTCTTTCTATAAATTCTTTTTACCATAATCCTCTTTAGTAGAAAGTCGACCAAGATTTTTACAGTAAATCGATTACATGTCAAGCACAATTTTATTAATGTGATGTCATAAAATGTCTAATAGCTTAGAGCGTGATAGTAACCGACAGGTTCAATTCAGTCCTATTAACACGTAGGGCGCTTGAGCAGCATGAAACTATTGAAAATACTGGCCTTTCAGAGGTTGCAATTTCAAACATGATTGCCGCGCTTGCTCCGGCAAGCTATCGGGACGACCTCTAACCATCAAAGCCGCGGTTTTCAGGGTAGCTCGGCGCCACAAAATCCCCGCTTTGTCGCCACTACAGGCAAAAGGCGGACAGGCGGATTCGGTGTGGGGGCGCGCGAAATGCCCCGATTTGGCCTCTGGATGCCGACGCCGGGTCAAGCTCGATAATCATGTTTTAAAGCGTAGAATCAAACACTTACGGGCCAATCAAAGCTTGTAAGTTATTGATTCTATCCGCCACACAATCTATTCGCGACAGACTGCGGGTCATTTGGAACCCACTTGCCTGCCGCTTCCTTCACGCAGCGTCGTGTATCGGTCACTGGGGATGCCACTCCATTCTTCTATCCGGCCGTCCACCCAGTAGGCGCGCACCTTCGCAACTTCACGGGAGTTTCCCAGCCCAAACAGCACCCGAGGGTCGTTTGCTGAAGCATAGCTGCCATCTGTCCGGACACGTCTTACGAGTGTAGGACCGGTGGATCTGAACAAAACTACGCGGGTTCCCAGCATGTCGCGGTTAACCCTCTCCCCGATCATTCTAAGACCTAGCCAATGATTCTGCTGGCCCACGTTATTGATGAGAAGCTGGGCTGGTCCGTTATTGTTAACCACCAAAACGTCCGGAGCGCCATCGTTGTCGATGTCTCCGAACGCTGCTCCGCGACCGACTTCCAGCAAGCGGAATGCGCTCCCCGCCTGGCTCGTGACGTCTTCAAAATATCCGTTACCCAGATTGTGAAGGAGAACCTTATGTTGGCGGAGGGGATAACGATCCCCCTCCCGCGCCTCAGCCTCAATAGTCTTTACTTCGCCGTTTACAATAAGGATGTCGAGCCAACCGTCGTTATCGTAATCAAGGAATCCAATCCCGAACCCGGTTAAAGACCGCGTTGGATCAGCCACCTTCGACTCGTTGGAACGGTCATCGAACCAGCCTTTACCATTATTAACGTATAGGGTAGCGTATTCGCCCGTAAGGTGCGACACGATGATATCTTCGTCCCCGTCGTTGTCAAAATCCTGCGCGTCGACGCCCATACCGGACTGTGCCAACCCATCTCGGTTGAGCGCACAACCGGCCAGCATCGCATCATTGACAAAGGTTCCATTCCGTTGGTTCATCCAGAGCAGATTCGGCCTTTCATCATTGGCCACAAAAATGTCGGGCCAACCATCTCCGTTAAAGTCTGCGCAAACAACCCCCAGCGCCCCGTTAAAGTTACGTCCGAGCCCTGAGGCATCCGTAACATCCTCAAAAGTTCCGTCACGGCGGTTGCGAAACAGCCGGTTCGGCAATGGATCATATGACAGTGGACCACAATAATCCGCAGAACCACTTGGGGAATAACACTTTTTGCGATCGGAAAATCTGAAGTTAACATACTGGCCGACGAAGAGATCTAACCAGCCGTCGCGATCGAAATCCACGAATGCGGCGCTAACGCTCCATCCTTCGACGCCGGCGCCTGTCTCTTTGGTTACATCTGTAAACGTGCCATTCCCATTGTTCCGCCACATTTGGTTGTGGCCAAAGTTGGTGATATAGACATCCGGCCATCCATCGTTGTTGTAGTCGCCGACCGCCACCCCCATCCCGTAACCCGTGGCGTTGATACCGCATTGATCTGTAACGTCGGTAAAATTTATTGTGCGGGTACCGTCAGGGTTGACCGTGAGATCATTTCGAAACAGCCTCGCCCTCGGGGGCGGGTTTCCTTTGAACGGAAACAGCGCATCGGCCAGGGTTTCTCCGGGAGCTAGTACACTCCCCTGAATGATGAGCGCGTCCAGGTCGCCATCGTTGTCATAGTCGAACAATGCCGCTCCTGAGCCAACCATTTCGGGATAATAGTGCTGGCCTGTCATCCCGTTGAAGTGCGCGAAGTCGATCCCGAGCGCCTTGGCGTGGTCGGAGAAAATTTCATGGTTCTTGGCTGGGGAGGCTGGCGAAGCGGACAAGGAAATGAGAAACCGAGCAGTGGGAATTAATACACAACTGCCAGCCGCAAGAAACTCCCGGCGGGTTAGGGACTCTGGTTTGGAAATACTCTTTGTTCGATTATGTGCGCTTTTCACACAATCGCTCCTCTGTTTTATTCACTTCGAGGTCTCCTGCTTGCGGATTACGAATTTGCAGTCGACTCAGATGATGATTTTAGCAAACAACTTGTAGCCTTCCGGAAGGGACGCTGGATGCGATCTCACTGATCGGCACAATGTGTAATAACCCAATGTACTGCTCCAGATGAAGGGTGGCGTTTTGCAGGCCCTGGCGTAACCCGTAGCGGCCACAATGTTCAGCCTTCCGATCTTGGTCCCACTTACATTGAGTTACAATAACACATCGTGAGGCCCCTCAAAGTATCCAGCGAGGTTTGGTTCACAGTGCAAGGGCCGTTGATGCTTGGGTTGTTCATCACGGCATTCTGCTTGGCGAAGGTTGCTGATTGCTCATACGATGAAACGGCGAGATTTTCTGATACAAGGGCTGATTGCCTCCGGCTTGTATTCCGCTCATCTGGGAGCGGCCCCCGAAAAGGAGCAAGCAGGGCGCCCGCAGAACTCGGGGCTGCAATTCATCGACATCACCTCTCCGGCAGGAATCCACTTTCAACACACAAATGCGGCGACCGGCAGGAAGTATCTTGTTGAGACCATGGGGCCGGGATGCGCCTTCTTCGATTATGACAACGACGGCTATCTCGATCTTTATTTCGTTAACGGCGGACTGCTACCAGGGTTTCACGCCACGTCAAGGCCGGGTAACGTTTTATACAGAAATAATAGGGATGGCACGTTCACCGATGTAACCAGGCAGGCGGGAGTCGAAGGCTATGGCTATGGAATGGGTGTGACGGTGGGCGACTACAATAACGATGGCTTCGCAGATTTATTTATCACTTGCTATGGGTCGAGCATTCTTTACCGCAATAACGGCGACGGAACTTTTACCGACGTTACGCAAACCGCAGGAGTCAACAACCGTAAATGGGGAACCAGCGCCGCATTCTTTGATTATGACAAGGATGGATTCCTCGACCTCTTTGTGGCAAATTACGTCGATTTCAGTCTTGACCATAACACCTTCTGCGGCATCCAACCGGACCGCCGCGCCTACTGTCACCCCGATGAGTTCGATCCGGCAGCGAGCGTTCTTTACCACAACAATGGCGACGGTACTTTTACCGATGTAAGCAAGCAGTCCGGGATTGCCTCGGCTAAAGGAAAGGGGCTGGGCGTGGTCGCTGCGGATTTCGACGGCGATGGGTATCAGGACTTATTTGTGGCGAACGACGCCTTTCCAAATTTTCTATTCATGAATAACCGTGATGGGACATTCCGCGAAACCGGAACGCTTGCGGGAGTAGCCTACAACAGTAATGGCCAGGCGCTATCGGGGATGGGCGTGGCCGCCGGTGACTATGACGGTGATGGAAAGCTCGATCTCGTTGTGACGAACCTTTCGTTTCAAGGTTATAGCCTGTACCAGAACGAGGGGCGCGGAGTGTTTGGTGATGTAGCATTTCCTAGCGGAGTGGGCCTGCCTAGCCTGCTTCGGACGGGTTGGGGGGTGGGGCTCGGCGATTTTGATAACAGCGGAAACCTCGACATTTTCGCAGTCAACGGACACGTGATGGACAATATCGCTGCTTTCTCTCCTTCAATCACCTATCTTGAGCCTCCTTTGCTGTTGGAAAATGAAGGCGGCCGGTTTATAGATGAGACTCGTTCTTGTGGGCGGGTTCTGCAAACCCCGCGCGCGAGCCGCGGCGCCGCCTTCGGCGATTTTAATAACGACGGTCACGTGGATATCCTGATTGCTAACTGCAATCAAGCCGCGAGCCTCCTGCGCAATGATAGCGGCGATGAAAACCACTGGATCATTTTGAAGGCCACCGGCCGCAGGAGCAACAGGGATGCCATTGGGACAAAAGTCCGGTTAACGGCGAACGGAAAAACTCAGACCAGGGAAATAACTGGCGGTGGGAGTTATCTCTCGAGCAGCGACTACCGTCTCCATTTTGGATTGGGAAAAGCCGAGCGGATTGAAAGGCTTGAAGTTGACTGGCCGAGGGGGGGCACTCAGGTCCTCGAAGGCTTGAAGGTAGACCGCATGCACCATCTGGTCGAGCCTTGAAGCCAGTCCACCGGAATTATAAGATGAGGCGTCGGGCGAGTATGAGAATGCCATTTTTTGCTTTATCGCTTTCGATTACAGCCTTCGTTTTTGCCCTCCTTCCGCCAGCCGCGCCACAGGGGAATACGCTAAGCGAGGTAGCGAATCCCATCCGTCAACCTTACTTGCTTAAGGGAATCGGAGCCTTTCAGGCAGGAAACTTGCAAGCGGCTGAGCGCATTTTTGAAAGCGCGGCGGAAACGCATCCGTCTTCTCCTGGCGCCAGCTACTGGCTGGGCGTTACCGATATGGAGGAGCACAAATACTCCGGAGCGGAACAGGCCTTGCTGAAGGCGCTTAAGCTTCTGCCCAATTTTCCCCAGGCTTACGACGCGCTGGGTATCCTCTATGATGAGCAGCAGTTTTATTCAAAATCTGACGCTGCGTTTTTGCAGGCGCTCGCCCTCAATCCAAAAGAGACAAACGCGCTCTTTAATCTCGGACTCAGCTACATGAAGCAAAAGAGATTTGACGAAGCCCTGAACCAGTTTGACAAGCTCCTTGAGCTCGACCCAAATTCTGAGAAAGCTTATCTGCAGCGCGGCGTGGCTCTGAATCAGTTGCGGCGATATTCAGAGGCAGAGTCGTCTTTGACAAGATATCTGGACTTTCATCCCGGCGACGCTTTTGCTCAGATCAAACTTGGCGAAGTCTTATTCAGCTTGGGAAGATTTCAAGACGCCATCAATTACTTTAAAAAGGCGTCGACTCCAGGGGCGCACGCTTCCGATGCCTTCTCACACCTGGGGTTCACCTACTATAACCTGGGGCGGTATCAGGAGGCTCGTCAGAACCTTGAGAAAGCGCTGGCCCTGGATTCGGGGAACGTTGAGGCTCTCCGCTACCTTGGGATCATTCATCTCGAGCAGGGTGATCGGGAATCCGCTCGCGCGTACTTTGAAAAAATCCTTGTCTTACAGCCAGGATATCCGGAAGCGCAATATTACTTGGGCTATATTGATTTCACAGAAGGGCAATTCGAGAAATCGCTGCCGCTGTTTCAATCGGTAATCCAAAAAAGACCCGCTGATCTTAAGGCTTATTATCAATTGGCGCTGACCTATTCGCGATTAAACCAACCCCGCCGGGCGCAAGAAGCCCTTCAGGTTTTCAGGCGTTTGCAGGCCCAAGCGCGAGCCCAACACAAGCGCACTTACTATGACGCCGAACCTTCAAAACAGTAGGCGGAAGGCGGCAAGCCCGGTAGTAATGGTCTTCTCTGGCGCATAGAACTGGACGCCTGCTGTTCAACCGAGGAAGGTAATTTGCGCGCTCCATTGGTGAGAGCGGCCTTCTAAGGATAGCTTGATGTTTCGATGGCCATCCGGGATGCGTTAGGCGCCGAAAAGACCATCTTCCCCGGTTGCGGTGTAAAAATCGGATCGTTATCGCGCCAAGGAACCGGACAAGGTTGATCGTGCTCGTACAGGACCAGGTTTTGCCTGAGCAATGCGGCGAGATCATACCTCTTTTGGCTCTCCACGGCCACGATCATCCGCCTTTGCAGCCGCGCCGCCTCGCTGAATCTGGCAACTGACGCCAGGCTCATGGCATAAGTCTCAGCCAAGTCGAAGTCCGGAGAGGTATTATTTTGCAAAAGCTTTTCAACCAGCCGTAAGGCGCGCGGCCCATCTCGCAGCCGCTTGTCAGGGCACGCAGCCAGAAGTCTTGCTAAGGCGCTTGCGAAGTCAGCGCTTTCTGGGAAAGCGGCCACACTTTCTGTTAATTCAACCTCAGCCTCCGAATATCGCTTCAGACGGACAAATGCCATCGCTTTCATCAGACGCGCAAACGAATTATTTGGATCGAGCGTAATCACACGCGTGTAATGGGCAATGGCGTCCTGATAAAATCCGCTCCTCATCAAGAGATTTGCGAGCTGGAAATGGGCCAAGGTGAAGCCGGGATCGAAGCCGGCCGCGGCAAGAAACTGGTCAGTAGCTTGGCGGTATTGGCCGGTTTGGAGAAGAATGACCCCAAGGTTGTAATGGGCGGTCGCATTGTCCGGCGCCAAACGGAGTACGCGCTGGTACTGATCTTCCGCGCCGACTAAATTACCCTCCTCCGCCAGCGCAATGCCTAAATAAATCCTCGGCAGGGGGTCATCTTTGGACAGTGCAAGCATACGGCCGTAGGCCTTTACCGCGTCGGCGAAGCGGCCCTCATGCATCGCCTGGTTTCCACGCTTCCAAAGAAACATCTTTCCCTTCTTCAGCTCTTCCAAATCATCCATCAGGGGATCAGGAACCTTGGGCGCGCCGGAACCCCGCATACGAAGCTGTGTAATCGCTTGGGTTACATCACCCGCGCCCCGGTACGCCATGGCCAGCGGGTAATGGAGGCTTGTTGCATCCGGCTGGAGCTTCAGAGCTTCTTCCAAGTAACGAATAGCTACTGTGAATTCGCCTTTTGAAAGAGCTACTTCTCCAAGGCCCGCCTTTGCTGACGCTAACGAATTATCGAGGGCTATCGCTCGCTTAAAACCCGTCTCAGCGGGTCCCGTTTGGCCATCCGCAAGGTACGCTTCCGATAAGTAGACGAGCGTAGGCGTATCGTCCGGCCGGAGCGCCCGGGCCATATTTAGGTAGAGGATCGCCTTCTTGATTTCACCATTGCCCTGATACAGCCGTCCAAGGTAATAAGGCCACGCGGGCGCCTGCGGCGCCAAGGTGTGCGCGTCCAGATAGCACGCGGCAGCAGCATCCGAAAAGCCGTAAGCATGGTAAACCTTGCCCATCTGGCCGTAAGCCTCTGCAAGTTCCTCACGGCCGGCGGCGGGTTTTCGGGAAACCGCTTCTAACTGGGCTCGAATCGTCTCTATCTCCGCTTTAGCGGTGG
>JBOGJY010000293.1:0-3563 GCA_050745325.1 Terriglobia bacterium | reverse complement strand
AAGCCATTGTATTACAGTAAGTTAGGGCCACCATGCCCCATTCTTCCACCGCCAGCCGGAAAAACAGTGTCTCATTTATCTCGTTTGTCTCCAAATTCTCAAAGAGGCGTGGTATTGATTGATGATGATGACGCGGATAAAAACCCGGGTTAAGCAACCCTAAGTAAAGTCATCCTAAAATTCCGCCTGCCGCCGGGCAGTATCACAACTTTGAGGAGAATCCATGTCTCTGCGCAAATCGCCACAAAAAACCCCCGCTTTCCTCGCTGCATGCCGCGCCAACGCCAAGAAGTCTACCGGCCCCAAAACGGTCCGGACCAAGGCAAGAACGCGCTTAAATAGCCTCAAGCACGGGCGGTATGCGACTGCTTTTCGCAACAAGCTTGTCCGACTTGGAAGCAAGGAAGCTCTGCGGGTTTACGACGCGCTCCTGGCCGCGGCGGTGAAACGGTTGTGCGTCAATAGCCTCCACGAGCTCGGCGTGGCCAAGCGGCTGGCCCGGCAGGACTGGTGCGTCTGGTGGAGGGCGCAGCAAGCCACGACCACGCTTGCGAAGCAGCGGGCCGCCGCGCAATCGATGAACTTTCCCGTTTTGAACGCCAAGCTCCACCCGTCTCCGCTCGTCGCCCACAATGGGCCGGATTTGCCCCCGTCTCTCAGGAAACTGGAGCCTGCAATCCGGCGGCGGACATTCGTCTCCCCAATAGCATTTTTCCGCGCTGACGATTAAGACGCTTTCTCTTTGCGCTTTTTTGCGTCTTGGCGGGAGGCTATTGATTTTTCACGGCTTCCGGTGACGGGCCGCGGCTCTCCGCCACAAGGCGTCACCGGGACAACGCAAACATATCGACGTAGAACGGCGGCGCGTGTTACCATTTTGAACGCCGCTCCGCGCGTTGCGCGTGCAACCGCTTACCGGCTCATGCGCCAGGCTTCGGGTTCCGTGCAATGGACGCTCGCGAACCCCGCCAGGTCCGGAAGGAAGCAACGGTAACGAGCCTCTCCGTGTGCCGCGGATCCCCGAAGTCTGGCATCAGAAAAGCAGGGACAAGAGTCAAGGGGCGAGGAGCAAGAAAAGACTCTCTGCAAAAAGTTTTGCGCCGCTAATTTCTGCGCCGTGACGTTTTTTCTCTTGTCCCTTGTCTCTTGCCCCTTTTTTCTTAGCCATGTCCTACCAAGTCATCGCCCGCAAATACCGCCCGCAGCGTTTTGACGATGTCGCCGGGCAGCGCCTGGTCAGCGAAACGCTGAAGAACGCGATCCTGAGCAACCGTGTGGCGCACGGCTACATCTTTTCCGGCGCGCGGGGAGTGGGCAAGACCACTACGGCACGCATCCTGGCGAAATCGCTCAACTGCGCCCAGGGACCCACCATCGAGCCGTGCGGGGTGTGCGCATCGTGCAAGGAAATTGCCGCAGGCAATTCGGTGGACGTGCTTGAAATTGACGCGGCTTCAAACCGCGGCATTGATGAGATTCGTGAGCTGCGTGAGAACGTGCGCTATCTGCCCGCGCGCGACCGCTACAAAATTTTTATTATTGACGAAGTCCACATGCTCACCACCGAGGCCTTCAACGCTCTGCTGAAGACCCTCGAGGAGCCGCCCGATCGCTCCCTTTTTATCCTGGCCACCACGGAAGCCCACAAGCTTCCCGCCACCATCCAATCCCGGTGCCAGCACTTCGCTTTCCGCCTGCTCGATTATCAGGAGATCCTCGCGCGCCTGAAAGAGATTTGCAGCCGCGAGGGCGTCCAAGCAAGCGACAGCGCGCTCGGCGCTATCGCCCAGGCCGGGGAAGGCAGCCTGCGCGACGCATTGTCGCTGCTCGACGAAGTGATCGCGGCCTGCGGCCCGCAAGTGGATGACGAGCGCGTCCGGCGGCTGCTCGGCGTGGTCCCGGCGGCGCTGCTTGCGGGGCTCATCGAAGACATCCAGGCGGGCAGTTCGCAGCGTGTGCTCGAGCGGGTGAGCCAGCTTGCCGCCGAGGGGCACGACCTCGCAACCTTTTGCAATGAGATGGCGCGCTACACGCGCAACCTGATGGTGGCCCGAAGTTGCGGGGCCAACAGCCCTCTGCTTCAGGTTCCAGAGGATGAGCGCGCGACTCTCGAAAAGCTCGCCGCTTCCCTCGGCGAGGAGGACCTGACGCGCTTTTTGCAGGTTCTGCTGCGCGCGCAAAATGAGATGCGCTATTCGCTGCAGCCGCGCTTCCATCTTGAGTTGGCGCTCATGAAGCTCGTGCACGCTCCGAAGCTGGTGGCGATTGAAACCCTGCTCAGCGCGCTGCGAACGCAAGGGGGCTCATCTCCCTCACGCGCCGGCGGCCCGGGATCACTTTCACCCTCGCAGGGCAGCCAGAGCAGCCGGACGCCATCCACCGCCCCTGTGGCGCCACGCGAGCCCGCGCCGTCTCCGGTTCCTCCGTGGAAGCGCGCCGCGCCGGCTAATCCCGCCGCTCCCACGTCATGGGCGGCTGATGCTTCCCGTGAAATCCGCAACGGGCTTGCGGAGCGCCCTGCTACGGCTGAACCCCAGCCGGAAGCCCCGCCCAGTTCAGGCTACAAAGAGCCTGTCATGAACGCAGGAGCGGAACATCAGCCGGCGGTCCCGGAAGGCGCGGCGCCGGAAGACGCGCGCTTTGCGGCCATTAAGGCCGTGCTGTTCGAACAATCGAAATTCCTTGGCAGTTGCCTGAACCCGGTGGCTGGCTGGCGATTCGAAGACGGCCACGCGCACTTCATCTATCCGAAACAGGACTCCTGGGCGGCGGACTTGCTGAAGGGCCGCGAACACCAGGAAAAACTGCGCTCAGCCTGCGAGAAGGTGCTCGGCCAGCCGGTAAAAATCCATGTTACACTGAGCACGGAGGAAGGCCAGGCCGCCGCTCCCCGCGCTAGCGCGCAGGAAAAAGCGCAGCGCGATCCGGCGGTAGAAGCGTTTCAAAAGCGGTTTGATTGCGTTTTGATGGACGTTAAAGACCTGAGCCGGGAGTAAGCCATGAAAAACCTTCAGCAGATGCAGCAGATCATGAAACAGGTGCAGCAAATGCAGGAGCAACTGCAAAAACAGCTCGATGAGCTAATGGTTGACGCTTCGGCCGGTGGAGGCATGGTCACGGTCAAGATGAACGGCCAGAAGCAACTGGTCGCGGTGCAAATCGATCCCGAAGTGTTTTCATCAAAAGACGGCGAGATGCTTCAGGACCTGATTCTGGCCGCGGTGAACGACGCCACCCGCAAAGTAGACGAACACTTGGCCAACCGTATGGGAGGCTTGGCCGGAGGTTTGAATATTCCGGGCTTGATGTGAGCAGAGACCCCGCACGCCTTTACGTTCCGCTTGTCCCCCGGCGCTCCGCCCCTGGGTTGGATGAAGTTGCTCTGAATGAATCGACTTTTTGTGATGTTTGGCGGCTCCGCCGCCCCCTCACCCACCGCTACGCGGTCCCCCCTCTCCTGCACACGGGAGAGGGCTGTTGTCTACTTGATTTTTTGCCATCCCTCTCCCCCGAATCGGGGGAGAGGGTGGACCGCGTAGCGGGACGGGTGAGGGGGTTATATT
>JBOGJY010000292.1:0-4118 GCA_050745325.1 Terriglobia bacterium | reverse complement strand
GAGCGGACATTGCCAACTGGAATAACCTCAAGCAATTGGCGCCCGGCGCGGAAATCAAGATTGTACTGAACAACAAGAAATCTTATCGGGGCAGCTTCCAAAGCGTGAGTGATGAGGCCATCGTTGTTCGCTTGCGTAAGGTCGCCCAAACCTTCTCCCGGCAAGAGGTCATCCGGGTTTCAACTAAAGGCAAATCGCATCGCCTGCGGAACACCTTGATTGGTGCTGCGGTCGGAGCCGGCGCAGGCTTTGCCTTCGGGGCGGGAGTGGATGGCTACGACAATTGCTCGTTTATCTGCTTTTCCACCGGCGGTCAAGGCAAAGAGATATTCACACCGTCATTCGCGGTTGTTGGAGCCATCGTCGGGGCTGCACTCCCGGCACGCAGATGGCAAAGCCTCTACCAGGCGCGATAATGGGTCCGACAAGGGCTGCTCTCGCGTTACACCGGATACAGTGCTCTAACGGGGCGGACAGCCTTTACCGTGGCCTTGGGCGGCGGCCTAGACGTGAAGGCGTGGCGCTTCGTTTGGATTCGCGTGATCCAGGCGGATTACCTGCGCCCCTCTTTCCCGAACAGCGCCCAAAACTCCCTGCGGCTGTCCTTCGGCGTCACACTCCATCTCGGCAGCCTGCGGAGATAGGGGAGTGTCGCAGTTTCGGGTGTAGCGGCGGGTTTACCCCGCCATATTGTGGCGGCATAAAGCCGCCTCTACATCAAACTGAGACACTACCGGAAATAGCCGTAAGATTATGGAGGGTCGTAAAATATAGTGAAATCGATCATTGCTGCAGCGACCCCAAACGGGAACCATCGTGGTTTGTCAGAAATGGTAATTTCGCGGGATTCTGTGGGGCGCATCGCAACGGCTATCGAGCTGCTGGCGGTGTATTTGTGTATTTTGCTCTACATCTGGCGATGGCACAGACTGCATCCTCTGGTCTGGATTCCGATCCTTGCGTTTATCATTCTTACGCATGTGTTGCATCACGACACGCTCCGTGAGATGGGGCTTACAGCGCATCAGGCGGGCGCAAGCGCCAGGATCATTCTTCCCTTGGCTGCGCTCATCTACGGCGCGACTGTGGTCTGGGCGCTATCTTCTCACCGGCTGGCGCTGCCATGGCCACGCGGCGCGGCAGAGGGGCGCGTTGGCGTTTACGTGATATGGTGCTGCTTTCAACAGTATCTGATGCAGTCGTATTTCTATCGCCGCCTGACGGCGGTGCTTCGCTCGCCCCATTTGAGCGCCGCAGTTGCAGCCCTGATGTTCAGCGGCGCACACGTCCCAAACCTGGTGTTGATGGCCGCCACCGTTGCCGGCGGGTTCATCCTGTCCGAAGTGTTCGCCCGTCATCCAAACATCTGGCCGCTGGCCCTTACGCAGGTTGTAGGCGGGCTGCTGATCGCGGCGGTGTTTCCCGCTTCGCTCATCCACCAGATGCGGGTGGGACCTGGATACTACACTCATTGACTTCCTGCAACAGCGCCCTGCCGCAACATGCCTTTTCCCGCAGCGCCAGCCAGAGCGTTACGTGTTCCCAACGGAGAAGTATGGAGCCGCAGGGAATCACTTCAAGCCGTGAGTCCATTCAACAGACCCTACTAAGCCCATTGGCGATTTGGAAAGAGGCATGGGAAGCAGTACGGGAACCGCCGAAGTTTCCTGTAGGTTCCATGATCTGAGGCATACAGCGTGCGCCCGGATGCTTGAATCGGGCGCGGCGCTGGAAAAGCTCGAAGCGGCCATCGAGGGCACCCTTCCAACCGCTTAACGCATTACAAACGCATTACACCAATTTCCATGATTTCTCAATTTGGCTGCAAGTTATTGAAAACGTGGTGCGGAAGGGGGGACTCGAACCCCCATGCGCTTGCGCGCGTCAGCCCCTCAAGCTGGTGCGTCTGCCAATTTCGCCACTTCCGCAATTCGAGGAACTTTGAGAAACCCAGGGGCGCAGCGTTACTCGCTGATTCCCGCTTCTATTGCTGGAACGGGTTCGCCGGGGCTGGGTTTGCAGGAGCCGGATTTGCAGGCGCGTGAACAGGGGCGGAGCGTTTCGCATGACCCAGAACTGAGTTGGCGCCGCCGCCCTTCGTCGCCCACACCGAGAGCGTCACAGAAGTAATGATAAACAGCGCGCCCAGCACCCAGGTGATCTTGGCCAGCGTGGATACCGTTCCGCGGGGCCCGAACGCGGCCTGGCTCACACCGCCGAAAGCCGCGGTGATGTCCACATTCTCGCCGCCCTGAATGAGGACGACAAGAACGATGAGCAGGCAGATCAAAATGTGAAGCCCTAAAACAAGACCCTGCATTTTACCTCTCTCAATCCTTTATACTTTGGGCGTTTCACCTAACAGGTTACGCTTGAGGGTAGTTCACGATGGCGGAAAACGAGTCTACCTTCAAACTTGCGCCGCCCACCAGAGCGCCATCAATATCATCCTGAGCCATCAGGTCGCGGATGTTCTCCGGCTTAACGCTGCCACCGTAAAGGATCCTGATTCCGTCTGCAGTAGGCTTTCCGATATGATCCGCGACAAGGCGCCGCAGATAACGATGGCTTTCAGCAGCGGTTTCTGGCGTGGCTGTGCGGCCGGTGCCAATCGCCCAAACCGGCTCATAAGCTATGATAATACGGGAAAAATCCTGCCCGGTCAACCCGGCGAAGCCGCATGTAACCTGCCGCTGAAGAACAGCTTGGGTACGATTTGCCTCGCGTTCGGAGAGCGTTTCGCCTACACAAACAATAGGAAGAAGCCCCCCGGTCAAAGCTGTCTTAAGCTTTCGATTCACGCTCTCGTCTGTCTCACCGTGAATTTGCCGGCGCTCCGAATGGCCGATAATCACGTGCGTACATCCCGCTTCACGCAACATGGGGGCGGAAATATCGCCCGTAAATGCACCCTCTTTTTCCCAGGCCACGTCTTGGCCCGCCACTCGAATGTTGCTCCCCTCTACGGCTTTTGCTACGGCGTTCAAAGCGGTGAAAGGCGGCGCCACCATAACTTCGCAATGGCTGGCTCCTGCAACCTTGGGTTTTAAAGCGGTCACAAATTCAACCGCCTCCGCGATGGTCTTGTACATTTTCCAATTGCCGGCAATAACAGGAACTCGCATGACGCTCTCCGCTTCTTGGCTGCTCTGTGTCCTTGACGATCGCTACTTCACCAGCCCACGAAGGCGCAGCCAATTCTCAAGAAGGGTTGGCCAAATCGAAAGCTCGGGATACGTTTGCGCTAAGCCCGTGCCATGCGGACCGCGCTCAAAAACATGCAGTTCCGCCGGGACGTGGTTCTTTCGCAAAGCCATAAAAAACATGATGCTGTTTTCCGCCGGGACCGTCGTATCTGCGTCCGTACAAAACAGAAATGTGGGCGGCGTTTCAGGCGTCACCTGAAGCTGATTAGAAAACCTCTCTGCCAGTCCTGGGGCGGGGTTGGGACCAAGAAAATTCTGCATCGAGCCTTCATGGACATAAGGCCCAGTCAGTGTAATCACGGGGTAGGCAAGAATCATGAAGTCGGGCCGGCTGCTCACGCGGTCAACCGGGTCGGAAGCAGCCGAAGCGGTAGGATTGCCAGCGTCGAAATGCGTACCTACGGAAGACGCCAAGTGGCCGCCTGCCGAGAATCCCCAAATGCCGATTCTATCTGTAGAGACGCCATACTCCTTCGCGTGGTAGCGCACATAGCGCATGGCGCGAATGCCATCATCAAACTCGGCCGGGTAGTGGTAGCGCGGGCCAAGGCGGTACTTCACCACGAAGGCAGCCACGCCGAATTGGTTGAGCCACTCCGCCACTTGGCTGCCTTCCTTCACCATCGATAAGTTTTCATATCCTCCGCCGGGACACACCACAACGCCTGTACCCACAGCTTTTGACGGTTCGGGCAAAAAGATTTCAAGGCTTGGACGGTCCAAGTCCGTATCTCCAATCGCCCCTGGCGCGCCGTTAGGCCAGAGCAACTTCACGGTCTGGGCTGAGGCCGACGCCGACGCAATGGCAGTTGAAAGGATCATGCCGAAAATAAGTAGCCGAGGTAGCATGTCTAATCCAAAGGGGTGCTCCCGGCTTTGCCGGGGAGGCAGTTGTAGCGGCGGCCTCTGGCC